>JALOKS010000050.1 GCA_025456385.1 Thermoanaerobaculales bacterium
TGGGCGCTCCAGGACCTCGGCCGGCTCGGCGAGGCCGAGGTGGAGCTGAGGACCGCGCTCGCCATCGCCGGGCGCGCCTTCGCCGCGGGCAGCCCCGCCTTCGCCGGCTACCAGCAGGCCCTCGGCAGCCTGCTCGTGAAGCGGGGCGTCTACGCCGAGGCCGAGCCGCTGCTGCTCGCGGCCCACGACGCGCAGCTCGCGGCCAACGGCGCCGACGACCCGCGCACGAAGTCCGCCGCCGGCTCGCTGGCCGGGCTCTACGCGGCCTGGGGGCGGCCGGCGGAGGCCGCGCGCTACCGCGGGATGTGACTCCCGGAGGCGGGGGCCGGCGTGGTAGGATGGCGGCGGCTTATGACGAGCTCGTCCACGCTCGCTGTCTCCTGAGGGGGGCTTGATCGCCGGCGGTGCAACGCTCCGCCGGCCGGCTCCCCATCATCGGCCTCCCGGTCTGCGAACCGGAGAGGCGGTGAACCCGTCGGCCCGAGAGCTTCCAGGAGACAGCAATGAGCCTTCGAACACTCGGATGGAATGATCGTTGTGCGGCGCTGTTCGCGCCGTTCGCAGAGGAGGGCCTCGTGCCGGCCCGCGTCGTGCGGGTCGATCGCGGGGCCGTGACGGTCGAGGCAGAGTGGGGGACGGCACCGGCGTCGGTCGCCGGGCGGCTCCACCGGGACGGCATCGCGGGCCCGCCCGCGGTCGGGGACTGGGTCGGCCTCGACCGGGTCGGCGAGGCGGCGGTGGTGCGCGTCATCCTGCCGCGCGCCGGTGCGCTCGCGCGCCGGCGGCCCGGCGCCCCCGACCTCGAGCAGGTGGCTGCTGCCAACGTCGACCTCGTGCTGGTGGTGGAGGGGCTCGACCGCGGCCCCAACCCGCGGCGCATCGAGAGGGCGGCGGCGCTGGCGTGGGACGCGGGCGCGAGCCCGGTCGTGGTGCTCACCAAGCGCGACCTGTGCCAGGATCTCGAGACCGCCTTCGCCCGGGCGCGGGAAGGGGCGCCCTTCGCCGAGGTGGTGGCCGTCTCCGCCGCCGGCGACGAAGGAGTCGGGGACCTCGATGCGCTCCTCGGCTCGGGCCGGACCGCGGTGCTGCTCGGCCCCTCGGGAGCGGGCAAGTCGACCCTCGCGAACCGGCTGCTGGGCGAGGCGCGCTTCGCGGTCGCCGCGGTCCGCGAGAGCGACCGGAGAGGGCGCCACACGACCACCCGTCGCGAGCTGGTGCGGCTGCCGTCGGGAGCCTGCCTCATCGACACCCCCGGCGTCCGCGAGCTCGGCCTGTGGCTGGACCCCGGAGCGGTGGAGGCGGTCTTTCCCGAGATCGAGGCCGCGGCCGAAGGCTGCCGCTTCGGCGACTGCCGCCACGAAGGCGAACCCGGCTGCGCGGTGGCCGCAGCGGTGGCCTGCGGCGAGCTCGACCCCGCGCGCCTCGCGAGCTTCCAGCGCCTGCGCCGCGAGGCGGAGAACCTGCAGCTGCGCCGCGACGCGTCGCGGCGCCACGAGCTCCGCGCCCGTGAGCGCGCCTTCGGCAAGATGGCCCGCGAGGTGCTGCAACGCAAGAACAACCGCTGACGGTGTCCTTGAAGGTCAAACGCAGTACCATGGATCAGTGAACCCCGGACGCTGATCGAGCCATCACGACTGCAATTCGTCGGCCTGCGGCCGGCGAATTGCCGGAGGTGTGACATGGCCACCTACCGCATCCTCTCGATCGACGGCGGCGGCATCCGCGGCCTCGTCACCACGGTTCTCATGCAGCGGCTCGCGGCGACCCCCGGCCTCGAGGGCTTCCTCGAGCGCGCCGACCTCATCGCCGGGACCTCCACCGGCGGCCTCCTGGCGCTCGGCCTCGCCCGCGGCCTGGGACTCGAGGAGATCCGCGACCTCTACGTCGTCGACGGCCCGGCGATCTTCGACGACTCGTGGCTCGACGACCTCGTGGACCTCGGCAAGCTGCGCGGCGCCGACTACAAGGTCGCTCCCCTGCGGCGGGTGCTCGCGCGCGTCCTCGGCGACGCGACGACCCTGGGCGAGCTCGGCCGGCACGTCCTGATCACGGCCTTCGACCTCGACAACGAGCATGCCGACCCCGGCCAGCGCAGCTGGAAGCCGAAGCTCTTCCACAACTTCGAGGGCCCCGGCAACGACCGTTCCGAGCTCGCCGCGAGGGTCGGGCTCTACACCGCCGCGGCGCCGACCTACTTCCCCTCGGTCGACGGCTTCATCGACGGCGGTGTCTACGCCTCGAACCCCTCGATGTGCGCCCTCGCCCAGACCCGAGGCGCGACCCACGACTGGGGCTACGTGCAGTGGGCGAAGCCCCTCATCAGCCTCATGCTCGACGGCAGCGCCGGCATCGCCGACTACCAGTGCAGTCAGATGCTCCGCGATCGCTACCACCGCCTCGCACCGGTCTTCCCGTCCGGGGTGTCGATCCCCATGGACGCGGTCGCGAAGATCCCGGACATGATCGCCTTCGCCGACAAGGTCCCGCTGCGGCGCACCGTCGACTGGCTGCAGGCGACGTGGATGGCGGATTGAGGGTCGGCTTGAGATACGAGATACGAGATACGAGGGCGCCCACCCGGCCGTCCCGGCTGCCGGACGGGGGGGTGGAACGTTCAAACGTTCAACGTTCAAACGTTGGCCTCTCACTCGCCCTTGCCGCTCGCGGCTCCGCCCTTCTTCGCGGCTTGCTGCCGTCCGGCCTCCCTGAGCGCGCGCCGCAGCACGAAGTCGATCTGGGCGTTGACGCTGCGCAGCTCGTCCGCGGCCCAGCGCCGGTAGGCGTCGAGGACCGCGGGTTCGAGCCGCAGCAGGAAGGCCTCGCGCCCGCTCACGTGTACAGGCTGCCCGTGTTCACCACCGGCTGGGTGTGCCGGTCGCTGCACAGCACCACCAGAAGGTTGGAGACCATGGCCGCGCGGCGCTCGTCGTCGAGCTCCACGATGTGGTCCTTCGCCAGGTGCTCGAGGGCCATCTGCACCATGCCGACCGCGCCCTCGACGATCTTGGTCCGCGCCGCCACCACCGCCTGCGCCTGCTGGCGCTGCAGCATCGCGGCCGCGATCTCCGGTGCATAGGCGAGGTGGGAGATGCGGGCCTCGATCACCTCGACGCCGGCCTTGTCGAGCCGCTCCTGGATGTCGTGCTCGAGCTGGTCGCAGACCTGGGCGGTGTTGCCGCGCAGCGAGACCTCGTGGTCGGCGCTGTCGTAGGGGTGGCGGCTGGCGAGGTTGCGCAGGGCCGCCTCGCTCTGCACGGAGACGAAGTCCTCGTAGTCGTCGACCTCGAACAGGGCCTCGGCGGTGTTGACGACCCGCCACACCACCACCGCCGAGATCTCGATCGGGTTGCCGTCCTTGTCGTTGACCTTCGACGCCCGGCCGGAGGTGCGGCCGCGGGCCTGGAGGACCTTGCCCTGCGCGTCCGTGTGCTCGGGCGTCTGCTGCGAGCCGGTCTCGAAGTTGCGGATGCGGAGCGAGAGCTTCTTCTTCGTGAAGAAGGGGTTGACCCAGATGAAGCCGGAGTCCAGGACCGTGCCCTTGTAGGCGCCGAAGAGCAGCAGGACCCTGGCCTCGTTGGGGGCCACGGCCTGGAAGCCGAAGATGCTGACGAAGCCGAGGGCCAGCGCGGCGATGCCGCCCGCGAGCAGCAGCGCGGAGCCGTTCTCGGAGCGCTCGAGGCCGACGGCGCCACCGATGACCAGCAGCGGGCCCGCGAGGCCGAGCGCGACGGTGATGAGGAGCGGCAGCCAGCCGCTCAGGGGGCTGAAGCGTTTCTCAGAGACCATCCGGTACCTCCTTGATGTCAGAGTGATATCATTCAGCTAGCATGCTGTCAAGACCCCCGCGGTGGCCGGCGCCGCCGCGACGGTGGGTCCTCAGGGGGCGGGCTCCGCGCCCCGCCGGGCCGTGTAGGCCATCGTGCTGCCGAGGAGGATCAGCGCGCCGCCGACGAGACTCAGGGCGTCGGGCAGCTCGGACCAGAAGACGAAGCCGAGGGCGGCCGCGACCACCATCATGCTTGAGGCGTAGACCGAGACCTCGGCTGCCGGCGCGTGGCGGTAGGCGAGGGTGAGGCCGAACTGGCCGATCGCCGCGCTGACCCCGATGCCGAGCAGCCACGTGAGCTCCATGCCCTGCGGCAGGCGCAGGTCGGCGGCCGCGACCGGGGCGAGGCCGAGCACCGTGACCAGCGAGAAGTGGAAGATGATGGTCGCCGGCGCCTCCCGCGACCGCAGCGCGCGCAGGGCGGTGTAGGCGGCGCCGGCGAAGGCGCCCGAGGCGAGGCCGACCAGGGCCGGCACGACCGAGATGTCGAAGCGCGGCTTGACGATCAGGAGCCCGCCGAGGAAGCCGATCACCATCGCGGCGATCACGGTCTTCGGCGCCCGCTCGCCGAGGAAGAGGGCGGCGAAGACCGCGACGAAGAAGGGCGACAGCGTTGTCAGCATGGTCGCGTCGGCGAGCAGCAGGTGGTCGATGGCGTAGAAGTAGCAGGTCACGCCGCCGACGCCGAGCAGGGAGCGGGCGAGCAACAGCGGTTGGTTCGAGCGGCGTCCCAGCAGCGGATGCCCCTGCCGCAGCGCGATCGCCGCCGCGATGCCGAGGGTGACGAGGTTGCGGACGATGACCTTGTCGAGCAGCGGCGTCGCGGCGGCCGCCTTGACGAAGGCGCCCATGAAGGCGAAGGCCGTCGCCGAGCACACCATCAGGATCGCCGCCCGGGTCCGTCCGCTCATGGCGCCCAACGATAGCCGCACCGGGCGGCCGGCGCCATCGCAGCTGGACTCAAGGGCCCGCTCGGCGATAATCGGGCAGCGTGACGACCAGGGAGGCCACGATGCGGAACGCGATCGCGATCCTGGTGATGGTGCTCGGGATGGCGGCGGCGGAGGCGAAGGGAGAGTCGCCGGGGGCGACGAAGCCGGTCCCGCGCCCCGAGGACGCGGTCGCAGCCTGGACGGTCTGGGTCGAGCACGACCTCGGCGCCGCCGGCGTTCCCGGCGCGTCCTATGCCTTCGTGCACGGTGACCGCCTGCTCGCCGCCGGCGGCCTCGGCCTCGCCGATCCGGAGAGCGCGACCCCGGCGACGGCCGACACCCTGTACTCGATCTGCTCGATCTCCAAGCTCTTCACCTCGATCGCGGTGCTGCAGCTGCGCGATGCCGGTGCGCTCGATCTCGACGACGGCCTCGCCGAGCACCTGCCGTGGCTTGCGGGCCTGGCCGATGCCCACCCCGACGACGAGGCGATCACGATCCGACTCGCGTTGACCCACTCCGCGGGCCTGCCCCGCGAGTCGGACTTCCCCTACTGGGCCGGGCCGGACTTCCCCTTTCCGAGCGCTGACGAGATCCGGAATCGGATCAACGCGCAGCGGACCCTGTACCCCTCCGGCCGCTACTTCCAGTACTCGAACCTCGGCATGACCCTGCTCGGCGAGGTGGTCGCCGCACGCTCGGGCCGGCCCTGGGCCGAGGCCGTCCGCGAAGGCATCCTCGCGCCGCTGGGCATGGGCGACACCTTCACCTCGGTGCCCGAAGCACGGGCCACGGGACGCCTGGCTGTCGGCTTCGCCCAGCGCCGCGGCAGCCCCGCGCGCGAGCGCCTCGGGCCCTTCGACGTCGCTGGCGTCGGCCCGGCTGCCGGCATGGCCTCCTCGGCCGCCGACCTCGCGGTCTTCGCGCGCTGGCAGCTGCGGTTGCGCGCAGCGGGCGGCGACGAGGTGCTGCGCGCCGCGACCCTGCGCGAGATGCAGCGCGTGCACTGGGTCGACCCGGACTGGAAGACGACCTGGGGCCTGGGCTTCGAGGTGGTCGAGCGGGACGGCACGACCTGGGTCGGCCATGGCGGCGCCTGTCCGGGCTACTACTCGGAGTTCGGCATCCTGCCGGAGAAGGAGTTGGGCGTCGTCGTGCTCGCCAACGCCATCGGCGCCGAGGTCGGGCTCTATGCCCGCAAGGCGGCGGCGCTGCTCGGGCCCGCGCTCGAGAAGGACCCGCCGGCGGAGCCGCCCGCCCGCGACCCCGGGCTCGAGCCCTACCTCGGGGTCTACGACTCGGTGTGGGGTCGGACGGCGATCGTGCGCTGGGGCGACGGCCTGGCCGCCGTCGACCTCGTGAGCCGGTCCGTGGAGCCCGACGGCTGGGTCGAGCCGCTCGTCCATGAGACAGGCTCCGTCTTCAGGCGTCGGCGCGCCGACGACGGCAGCCTCGGCGAGGAGTGGATCTTCGCGGTCGACGAGGCCGGCCGTGCGACGGCAGTCACCGTCCACAGCACCCCGATGGCCAAGGTGCGCTAGCCGGCCTGGAGCTCCGCGGCGACGCGTTCGACCTCGGACCACACGCGCAGGAGGTTCTCGCCGCAGATCTTGCGCAGGTCCTGCTCGGTGTAGCCGCGCCGCAGCAGCTCCTCGAGGAGCTTCGGGTAGGCGGCGACGCTCTCGAGCCCGGCCGGGGTGTCGCCGATGCCGTCGAAGTCGGAGCCGAGCCCGACGTGGTCGATGCCGACGAGGCGGATCACGTGCTCGATGTGGTCGGCGACGTCGGCGACGTCGGTCTCGGCCTTCGGGTTCGCGGCGTAGAACTCCTCGACCCGGGCGCGGAACTCCGGGCTGCCCCACGAGGCGCCGGTCTCGTTCGTGAAAGCCCTCATCGCCGCCCACAGCTCGCTCGACTGCCGCTGCGCCGCCTCGCTCAGGAAGCCCGGCGCGAAGGCGATCTGGACGACACCCCCGCCTGCGGCCACGAGCGAGACCAGCTCGTCCGGGATGTTGCGCTCGAAGCCGGGCGTGAAGTGGCGGGCGCAGGAGTGGGAGGCGATGACCGGCGCCCGCGACAGCTCGAGCGCCTGGCGCGCTGCGTCGTCGGTGAGGTGCGAGACGTCGATCATGATGCCGAGCCGGTTCATCTCGACCACCACCTCGCGCCCGAAGGGGCTCAGGCCTCCCCACGGCCGCTCCTCGGCGTAGGAGGAGTCGCAGATCAGGTTGGGCTCGGAGTGGGTGAGGGTGACATAGCGGACGCCGCGGCCGTGGAAGTGGGCGAGCGCCGAGATGTCGTCCTCGATCGCGGCGCCGTTCTCGATGCCGAGCGGCAGCGCGAAGACGCGCTGTTCGAAGAGGCTGCGGACCTCGGCCGGCGAGCGGGCGATCGCGAAGCTCTCGGGCGCCTGCGCCGCGATTCCCTCCACGAGGTCGATGAGCCCGTCCGCCATCGCGCGGGCGCCGCCCTCCTCCTGCAGGGAGGCCGGGACGTAGATCGACATGAAGGCGGCGTCGAGGCCCCCGCGGCGGGCGCGCACGAGGTCGAAGTGGCCGTCTGCGGTCTCGACGGTGACGTCGGCTGGATGCTCGTGCAGGCGGTAGGGCAGGTCGATATGGGTGTCGAGGATCAGGATCTCCTGCGCCAGCCGCTGCGCCTCGGCCGCCGGGTCGGGCGGCGGCGCCTCCGAGGTCGGCGGCGGGGCCCCGCCGCAGCCGACGGCGAGGACGAGAGGCAGGAGCAGGGCGAGGCCGGCGGAGATCTTCAGGTTCATGCACCCTCCAACGGCTGGGCAGTGTACCTCGGCGGGACGCCGGCCCCGAGACCGCGGCGCCGGGGAGGCGTAGGATGGTGCCGGCACGGCGCGCGGCCGGGACCTCCGCCGTGCGCTCCACAGGAGGGGGGGCCTCATCATGCGCGCTGGTGATCGCCGCGAACGGATGACCATCTTCATCGGGAGCCTGACGATCATGCTGCTGACGACTGCATCCGCAACCTTCGGCGAGACCGTGCCCGCGGGCGCGCTGCCCGTCGTGGTGCCCGACGCCAACGTCGAGCGGGCAGCGATCCCCGCGGTCTTCCGCTGGGACCTGAGCCCGCTCTTCCCGTCTGACGCGGCCTGGGACCAGGCCCGCCTGAAGCTCCTCGCCGAGCTGCCCCAGCTCGCGGCCTTCGAGGGCCGGCTCGCCGAGCCGGAGCAGCTCGCGGCCTGCCTCGAGCTCTACTTCCGCCTCCACTCGGAGGCCAACTTCGTGACCCTGTACGCCAACCTCCGCCACGCCACCGCGCAGTCCGACGAGGCCGCGACCGCCATGGTCCAGCGCAGCCTGGCGGCCATGGACGAGCTGATGCGCGCCGCGGCCTTCATCCGCCGCGAGGTCCTCGGGCTGCCGGAGGCGACGCTGACGGCCGCCTTCGCCGCCGTGCCCGAGCTTGTCGCCCACCGCCCCTACCTGGACAACCTGCGCCGCCGCGCCGACCGCCTGCTCGGCCCGGAAGCCGAGCGCGTGCTGTCGCTGCTCGGCGACAACCTGTGGGCCGAGATCGACCTCAACGAGATCCCGTCGCCCCTCGAGGATGCCTACGGCGCGCTGCTGACCGACATCCCCTGGCCGAAGATCACGGACGAGAGCGGGCAGAGCGTCCAGCTGACGCTCTCGAACTACGGGCGCTACCGCGCGTCGGCCGATCGCGAGGTCCGTAAGGCCGCCGTCGCCGCGCTGCTCGGCACCCTGCGCCAGTACCAGCACGCCCTGGCGGCGACCCTCGGCGGTCAGTTCGAGCTCGACGTCGCGTACGCCCGCGCCCGCGGCTATCACTCCGCGCTCGAGGCCTACCTGGACAAGGACGGCCTCGACGCCGCCGTGTACAGCAACCTCATCGACACCATCAACGCCAACCTGCCGCTGCTCCACCGCTACCTCGAGCTGCGCAAGAAGGCGCTCGGCCTCGACGACATCCACCTCTACGACCTCTACGTGCCGCTCGCCGCGGGCGTTCCGGCGGAGGTCCCCTTCGCGGAGGCGCGCGGGCTGATCCTCGCCGCGCTGGCGCCGCTCGGCCCCGAGTACCAGGCCGCGCTCGCCACCGGCCTCGATCCGGCCAACGGCTGGATGGACCTCTACCCGCACCGCGACAAGGACAGCGGCGCCTTCTCGGCGAGCGCCTACGGCCCGCACCCCTACGTGTTCATGAACTACCAGGACTCGCTCGACGACATGTCGACCCTGGCGCACGAGTTCGGGCACGCGCTGCACTCCCGGCTCGCGATGCGCGAGCAGCCCTACTCGAGCTTCCGCTACCCGCCGTTCCTCGCCGAGGTCGCCTCGACCTGCAACGAGTCGCTGCTCTCGGAGCACCTGGTGAGCCGGAGCACGGACCCGGCGGAAAAGGCCTACCTTCTGGTCGAGCGCCTCGAGGGCATCCGCACGACGATCTTCCGGCAGACCATGTTCGCGGAGTTCGAGCGGACCGTGCACCGGTTCGTCGAGGAGGGCACTCCGATCACGGCCGAGCTTCTGGAAACCACCTACCGCGAGCTGGTGCGCCGGTACTACGGCCCCGGCTTCACGCTCGACGACAACGACGGCATGGAGTGGGCGTACATCCCGCACTTCTACTACAAGTACTACGTCTACTCCTACGCCACCGGCCTCGCGAGCGGGATCGCCATCGCCGACCGGGTGACGACTCTCGGCGAGCCGGCGGCGGAAGCCTTCCTCGGCATGCTGGCAGGCGGGGCCTCGGCGCCGCCGCTCGAGCTCCTTGCCGGCGCCGGCGTCGACCTCACGAAGCCGGACGCGCTCGAGGCGGCGATGACGAGCTTCGCCCGCACCTTGGACGAGGTCGAGAGGCTGCTCGCGATGGAGTGACCCGGGAGGCGCGGCGCCCCCCAGCAGCCCGAGGAGATACCGGGGCCGGCAGGGCGCTCCGCGAAAGCCGTGTCCGCAGGCCGCATTTGACAGGTCTGCAGGACTTTGCTACAAAAGGGCAGCTAACTTAAATCGTGTCGCTGCACAGGTTGCGGGAGCTTTCCCAGCAATTCGCCGCGGGAGGTCGCGTTGTTCGACACTCGTGCTTGCAGGCGTTCTCGACGTGGACACGCCAGAGAGAATGAGTCTCTCAGTATTGAGCCTGTGATCAGGACGGAGAGCGGGCCGCACGAGTCGAGCATCGTTGACACGGCCGCGCGCCCGGGCGCGCCGGCGGCCGACGCGGGCCGAACCGTCTCGGCGCCGGTGTTCCGGCAGCGGCCGGCGGTTCGTCGTCAGGAGGCACTGTGATGGCGGGCAGGTTGCGCGTGATGGTGTCGACGCCGCGGGGGCAGAACGATCCGGCGCTGGCCATCGCCGGCAGCCGCGCCGGAGCCGTGGGCATCCTCGACCTCGGTGCGCTCGCGGATCTCGACGGCGCGCGGCACGCCCTCACGGAGCTGCTGCGGCTCGGCCGCACCGCTGTGGGCCTTCGCGTCGAGGCGAACGGCGATGCCTCCGCCATCGCCGAGCTGGTCGCTGCTCTGCCACCGGGCGCGGGCTGGCTGGTGCTGGCTCCCGGGATCGGGGGCGCCTTCGCCGCCGCACCGCAGGCCGCGATCGCGTCCGCGAGGGAGCGGGGCCTGAACGTCCTGGCGGAGGTCAGCTCGCGGCAGGACGCCGAGGCGGCGCTCGAGCTCGGCGTGCAGGGCCTGGTCGCCAAGGGCAGCGAGGCAGGGGGTCGGGTCGACGAGGAGACGACCTTCGTCCTCCTCCAAGAGCTCCTTCAGCACGTCGACCTGCCGGTCTGGGCACGGGGAGGGATCGGCACTCACACGGCCGCGGCCTGCGCGGCAGCCGGCGCGGCCGGCGTCGTTCTCGGCGACGAGCTCGTCCTGCTCCGCGAGTCGTCGCTCGCGCCGGAGCTCCGACAGGCCGTCGCCGGGATGGACGGGAGCGAGACCAGCGTTGTCGGCGCGGAGCTCGGGCGCAGCTTCCGCTTCATCGCGCGGTCCGGCTGCGCCGGCTCCGAGACCCTGAAGCGCCGGTACACCGAGCTGCTCGCGGTCCGAGACCGCGAAGGCTGGCTGGCGTTTCTCGACCGGACGGCGGCGACTGCCGACGGTCCGATCGGGTGGGGATCGCACCAGGCGTGGCCGCTCGGGCAGGACGCGAGCTTCGCGGCGCCGCTGGCGGCGCGCTTCCGCACCGTGGGCGGCGCCGTTGCCGGCATCCTCGCGGCGGTCGAGGACCACCTCCGCATCGCGTGCAGTGACCTCGTGCTGGCGCCCGGATCGCCCCTCGCCACGGCGCACGCGACCCGGTACCCGATCGTCCAGGGCCCGATGACACGGGTGTCCGACGTCGCGCCCTTCGCCCTCGAGGTGGCGAAGGCCGGCGCCCTTCCTTTCATCGCACTCGCGCTGATGCGGTCCGCCGAGGTCCGGACGCTGCTGGCCGAAACGCAGCGTTCACTCGGCGATCGTCCCTGGGGCGTGGGCATCCTCGGCTTCGTGCCGCGCGAGCTCCGCGAGGAGCAGCTCGCGGTGGTGCGCGAGGTCCGCCCGCGGTTCGTTCTCATCGCCGGCGGACGGCCGGACCAGGCGGCGGCGCTCGAGTCCGAGGGGATCGCCTCCTACCTCCACGTCCCGTCACCACGGCTGCTCGACCTCTTCATCGACCAGGGCGCGCGGCGCTTCGTGTTCGAGGGGCGCGAGTGCGGGGGCCACGTCGGTCCGCGCTCGAGCTTCGTGCTCTGGCAGCAGATGGTCGACGTGCTGTGTGCGCGGACCAACGGCCGCGCCCTCGACGACCTCCACGTCCTCTTTGCCGGCGGCATCCACGACGCGCGCTCGGCCGCCATGGTGGCTGCCCTCGCGGCGCCGCTGGCGGCGAGCGGCGCCAAGGTCGGCGTCCTGATGGGAACCGCCTACCTCTTCACCGCCGAGGCGGTGAGCAGCAGCGCGATCGTGCCCGGCTTCCAGGAGGTCGCCGTCGGCTGCACGCGGACCACGGTGCTGGAGACCGGGCCAGGCCACTCGACGCGCTGTGCGCCGACCCCCTTCGCCGAGGCCTTCACGGCCGAGAAGAGCCGCTTGCTCGAGGAGGGCCGGTCCGGCGACGAGATCCGGCTCGCTCTGGAAGCGATGAACCTCGGCAAACTGCGGGTCGCAGCCAAGGGTCTCGACCGCAACCCGGGGCACGAGGTCGACGCCGCGGCGCCCAGGCTTCAGATCGTGGATCCGGCTCAGCAGGCGAAGGAAGGCATGTACATGATCGGCCAGGTCGCGGCGCTGCGCGACCGGGTGACGACGATGGCCGAGCTCCACGAGGCCGTTTCGGAGGGCTCGGTGCAGTGGTTGTCCGCCGTCCAGCGAGTCGAGGCTGCGGCCGAGGAGCCCCCCGGCCCGCCGCTCGAGATCGCGCTCGTCGGCATGGCCTGCCTGCTGCCCGGTGCGACCGATCTCGCGACGTTCTGGGACAACGTGCTCGCCGGAACCGACGTGACCACCGAGGTGCCGCGGGAGCGCTGGGACTGGCAGAGGTACTTCGACGAGGACCGGGCGGCACGGGACAAGGTGTACTCGCGCTGGGGCGGGTTCCTGCCCGAGATCCCCTTCGATCCGCTCGCGTACGGCATGCCGCCCTCGACGCTGCGGTCGATCGAGCCGCTGCAGCTCCTCACCCTCGAGGTCGTGCGGGCGGCGCTCGCCGACGCCGGGCTCCTCGATCGCGAGTTTCCTCGCCAGCGGGCATCGGTGATCCTGGGTGCCGGAGGCGGGGTGGCCGATCTCGGCAACCGCTACGCCGTCCGTGCGACCCTGCCGTCCATCCTCGACAACCTGCCGGACGCGGTGTGGGAGAAGCTGCCGGAGTGGACCGAGGACTCGTTCGCCGGCCTGCTCCTCAACGTCGCGGCGGGCCGCGCGGCCAACCGCTTCGACCTCGGCGGCATCAACCTCACCGTCGACGCCGCCTGCGCCTCGTCGCTGGCCGCCGTGTACCTGGCTGCCCAGGAGCTCGCGGAGCGACGCAGCGACGTCGTGCTCGCGGGCGGCGTCGACACGGCGCAGAACCCCTTCGGGTATTTGTGCTTCAGCAAGACCCATGCACTCTCGCCGCGAGGCAAGGCCTCCGTCTTCGACGCCTCCGCAGACGGCATCGTCATCAGCGAGGGCCTCGCAGTCATCGTGCTCAAGCGGCTCGCCGATGCCGAGCGCGACGGCGACCGCGTCTACGCGGTGCTGCGCGGGGTCGGCGGCTCGAGCGACGGCCGCGGCCGCTCGATGACGGCGCCGCGTCCCGAGGGCCAGGTGCGGGCTCTCGATCGCGCCTACCGTCAGGCCGCCTACTCTCCAGCGACGGTCGAGCTCTTCGAGGCGCACGGCACCGGCACGGCGGCGGGCGACGTCGCCGAGGCCGAGACGCTGCGGCGGGTGCTCGAGGCGGCGGGAGCGCCGCCCGCGTCCGCAGCGGTCGGCTCCGTGAAGTCGATGATCGGACACACCAAGTGCACCGCCGGCGTCACCGGCGTCATCAAGTCGGCGCTCGCCCTCCACCGCAAGGTGCTGCCCCCGACCATCAACGTCGAGCGCCCGAACCCGAAGGCCGGGTTCGGCGACGGGCCGTTGTACGTCAACTCCGAGCTGCGGCCATGGCTCGCCGGCTCTGCCGGGCACCCGCGGCGGGCCGGGGTCAGCGCCTTCGGCTTCGGCGGCACCAACTTCCACGTCACCCTCGAGGAGTACACGGGCGACCCCCGCTCGCTGCCACAGCCGGCTCTCGC
>JALOKS010000051.1 GCA_025456385.1 Thermoanaerobaculales bacterium
CCACGACCGCCCCTTCAAGGGCTGGCAGTCGAACCCGCGCTGGTACAAGGTGTCGCGGCTGATGGTGCGCGCCCGCTACTACCCCGGCACGCCGCGCGGCGTCACCCGGATGTGGCACAACATGTACGGCGCCACCGCGAGCTCGGTCGAGGGCGCCGAGAAGAACGCCAACGGCATGGCCAAGTCACCGACCACCTCCTACCAGTCGCTCTTCCGCACCGGCTCGCACCAGAGCTGCACCCGCGGCTGGCTCAAGCCCACCTGGATGACCGACAGCCTGACCGTCAAGGACCTGCTCGGCCAGCAGATCACCCAGGGCTTCGTGCCCGATGTCCACTGCCCGACCGGGGCGCCGCGCGAGTCGATGGTGAAGATCAGCTTCGCCGAGGAGGGTGGAACCGGCGGCGAGCGCCTGTGGCGGCCCGCCCGGATGGGGATCCGCCCGACCTACGAGTCCGACCTGCTCAAGGCCTTCATCGCCGGGTCCTTCGTCCGGCGCGCGTGATGACGATGACAAAGGACTGACCATGCCCAAGAGATACAACTGGCAGCTCGGCCGCGAGATGGACTACCCCTTCGAGGCGCCGCCGCCGGCGCGCCAGGTGGCGTACGTCTTCGACACCAACAAGTGCATCGAGTGCCAGACCTGCACCGTCGCCTGCAAGACCTGCTGGACCAGCGGCAAGGGCCAGGAGATCATCTTCTGGAACAACGTCGAGACCAAGCCCTACGGCGGCTATCCCCTGGAGTGGGACACCCGCCTGCTCGCGAAGACCGGCCCGGCGGCCTGGAAGGGCACCACGCTCGTCACCCCGACCGTCTTCGAGACCGAGGGCGACAAACAGCCGCCCAACGGGCACCGCCCCGCCGTCGACGACTACTCGTCCCCAAACGTCGGCGAGGACGACATCACCGGCACGATCGAGATGGGCGCCGCGTTCTCCGGCGTGCACCCGATGTGGATGTTCTACCTCGCCCGGATCTGCAACCACTGCGACCACCCGGCCTGCCTCGCGGCCTGCCCCCGGCAGGCGATCTACAAGCGCGACGAGGACGGCATCGTGCTCATCGACCAGGAGCGCTGCCGCGGCTACCAGGAGTGCGTTCGCGCCTGCCCCTACAAAAAGACCTTCTTCAACGTCATCTCGCGCGCCAGCGAGAAATGCATCGGCTGCTTCCCGCGGGTCGAGCAGGGGCAGGTCGCACTGTGCGTCGAGTCGTGCATCGGCAAGATCCGCCTGCACGGCTTCCTCACCACCCGCGGCGAGCCGCGGCCAGACAACCCGCTCGACTACATCGTCAAGATCCGGAAGCTCGCGCTGCCTCTGTACCCGCAGCACGGCACCGGCCCCAACGTCTACTACATCCCGCCCGTGCACGTGCCGAACGGCTTCCTCGAGCAGCTCTTCGGGCCCGGCGTCGAGGCGGCGAAGACCATGTACCGGAAGCTCGCCGACGACCGCCAGCTCCTCGGCGCGCTCCTCCTGTCCGGCGCCTCGCAGCGCATCATCACCCGCTTCGAGGTCAAGGGCGACGAGGTGCTGGGCTGGGCGGAGAACGGCGACGAGGTCGCGCGGGTGCCCTTCACCGAACCGGTCTACATCCGCAAGCACTACGACGAGGTCCACAATGTCTACCGCCACAACACGACCTGAGCAAGGCAGCGGGCCCCGCCCGTGGGCGCTCGTCGCAGGGGGAGCGGCCGCGGTCCTGCTGGTGGCGTTCGCCCTGATCGTCGCCGAGCGCGGCCTCGATCGCGGCGCCGGGCGCGAGCTCGCGGAGCTTGTCGAGCGCCACCGCCTGCAGGCCGAGACCGACGGCGTCTTCTTCGTGCCCCGGGTCGAGCGCGCTGCGGTGCCGGTCGACCCCCTCGACCCCGCCTGGGAGTCGGCGCCCTCGATCATCGTCAAGCTCAGCCGCCAGGTCGACGCCATGCCGATCCTCGAGCGCGCCACCGTCTCGAGCGCCGAGCTGCGCGCGCTCGGCGACGGCGAGTGGGTGGTGTGGCGGCTGTCCTGGCCTGACGAGTCCCCCGACATGAACGTCGACTCCGGACGCTTCTGCGACGCCGCGGCGCTGCAGTTTCCGGTTTCGGGCGAGGCCCCCCACACCATGGGCGACGACCGCAACCCGGTCCACATCCTGCACTGGAAGGCGCTGTGGCAGAAGGACGTCGACGAGCACTTCCAGGACGTGCAGGACCTCCACCCCAACTACTGGGCCGACCTCTACTGGTTCGCCGACGGCCCGGCGCCCTACCGCGTCCCCGACGACTTCTCCGACCCCCGCTCGCAGCAGTGGTTCGCGGCCTTCAGCGCCGGCAACCCGGTCTCCGACATCTACCGGACCCGACCGGTTGAGGAGCTGTCGGCGACCGGCTTCGGCTCGCTGACGAGCCACCGCGAGTCGGTCAGTGACGGCCGCGGCGTGTGGCGCGACGGCTCCTGGCACCTCAGCTTCGTGCGCCCGCTGCGCACCGAGGACCCGCTCGACGCGCAGTTCTGGCGCGGCGGCCGCGGCACGGTCGGGGTGGCGGTGTGGAACGGCGGCGACGGCAACGTCGGCGCCCGCAAGCACTGGGGATTCTGGACCGCGTTCGAGCTCAGCCCGTGAGCGCGACCGCGGCCCTCGACCGGCAGCTCCTCGCGCGCGCCGACCTGCTGCTGCTGCTCGCGTCCTGGCTGCGCCTCGCGCCCGCCGCCGAGACCCGGCCCGCGAGCCCGGCCGAGCTCGAGGAGCTCGCAGCGGCCTGCGGTCTCGGCAGCGAGCTCGCCCCGGAGCTGACCGGGCTCGCCGCGGCCCGCCGCGCGAGCTCGAGCGCCGACTGGAGCGCCGAGTGCACGGGCCTCTTCGAGGGCGGCTGTCCGTGCGCGGTCAACGAGACCGCCTACGTGCGGCGCGACAAGGGGGCGATCCTCGCCGACCTCGCGGGCTTCTACCGCGCCTTCGGCTTCGCCCCCGCCGCGGACGTCGGCGAGAAGCCCGACCACATCGTCAGCGAGCTCCAGTTCACCGCCCTGCTGCTGGTCATGCTGGCGCGCGCCCGCGATGCCGACGATCGCCGACGACCACCTCGGCGCCTGGATCGAGCTCTTCTGCGAGAGGCTGGCCGCAACCAGCGGACTGCCGGCCCTCGCCCGGCTGGCCACGGCCCTGGCTCGCGCCTGGCGGGCGCTCGCCGCCGAGCACGGCTTCGCCGTCACCGTAGCGACGGACGACGCCATGCCGGGTGAGGACCCGGGGGCCACCCCCTACGAGTGCGACGGCTGCCCGGTGGGCTGAGCAGGGGTTCCCGACAGCCGATCTTCCTGCGCTGCCGTCACATCGCCCGCCACCCCACACGGTGCTACCATTCCCCGCCATGAGCGAAGCAACGCCCGACATCGTCGTGGTCCGGGAGCGGATCGCCGCCGCCGATCTCGCGACTCTCGTCGAGCGCTTTTTCGGCGACATGGTGAAGTACGTCGTCGACGTGCATCGCGAGGTCGGCGCTATCGGCGGCGAGCTGCACGCCGACGCGGAGCAGGTGCTGCTCGAGGACGGGAGTCGGCAGGAGGACCTCTGGGGCGCGAACTACTACCCCGGACGGGGGCCGGAGCATGGAAATCGAGGACGTCGAAATCCGGGAACGGATCCGCGAGCTGAGCTACCGACTGCTCGGGCGCGGCGAGGCTCTGCCGTGACCCAGCACTCGGCGCTGACGCCCGATCGCTGGCGCCGGTTTTCGCGTCCGCAGAGGATCCTCATGATTGCCAATGAGATGAATCGGGCGGCGCGGCTCATGGGCCCCGAAGACCTCGTCAGCCGCGAGCTGGCCTACGAGAGAGTGCTCCGCCTGGTCGACCTGACCGTGGCGGTTGCGGAGCGCCGATCGAGCCGGCGCGAGCTGCTGCGTTGGCGCGATCTCGTGGCCGAGTTGTACCTCGACGAGCGTCCGCAGCCCGAGAACCACCGGACGGCGCTGCGGGTCCTCCTGCAGCAGACCCCCGACTCGGCCGCGCAGATCGCCGCGCTCGCGCTCTGACCGCCGCCGCGAACGAGGCCGCCGGGCGAAGCCGGCGGCCCCGGGTCGGGCGGGATCGGGCTCAGCGCGCCGGCTCGCGGAGGTGGGTGATGATCGAGCCCATGTCGACCACCAGCTTGTGGTGGCGCTCGAAGGCGTCGCCCCCCTGGCGCTCGCGCTCCTTGGCGAACTCTCCGGACAGCTGCTCGAACTCCTGGGTGGTCAGGGTCTTCCTCGCCATCGGGTAGAAGAGGTGGTCCTCGGTGTGGATGTGGTGGCGCAGCAGTGAGGAGTAGGCAGCCATGTTCTCGAGCAGGTCGACGGTCTTCGACGGGTCCTGCGCCGCGTAGCCGTCGAGCGAGCGGCTGATGCCGTTGAGCAGCTCGCGCCCGCGCTCGTGCTGGTGGCGCAGGGCGTCGAGCTGGGCGTCGACCTCGCCGCGCTTCTTCTGCGCCATGCGCACGAAGAGCACGTGCTCCTCCTTGAAGTGGTGGTAGCCGTCGGCGAAGCCGCGCCCGAACTCGACCGCCTTCTCGAAGAACGCGGTCGACGGGCGGCGGCCGTTCTCGATGTGGTCGGCCGCCATCGTCAGGTTGTCGAGGAACTGGCGGATGAGGCCGTGCTCGTTCGAGAGGGTGTCGAGGGGGTCCATGGTCATGGGGCTGCTCCTTTCGGTATCGGAGAGGGTCGCCCGCCGGCGGCGGGCGACCCGCGGGTGAATGTTCGCGATCAGAGGTCGACGCCGAGGCGCTGCCACACCGACTCACCCTCTTTGATACCCGGCGCCTTGAGGTGCGGGAAGGTGCGGAACAGGAAGTAGACCAGCGGCAGGACGCCGACGACGATGATCGCAGTGTCCGGGATCATCCGCATCTGGCCGAGGAAGGCGACGAAGGGCCGTTCGAAGAAGGAGACGTCGCGGGCCACCCACAGGCCCTCGGCGTAGCTCGTCCAGGCCTGCGCGATGCCGACCGGGAACAGGGTCAGCAGGGTGAGGGCGAGGAGGCCGCCGTTGAGGCCCCAGAAGGAGACCCCGAGCAGGCGGTCGTTCCAGTGCTCGCGCTCGACCATCCCCCGCCACGAGAACAGCAGCAGGGCGATCGAAAGCATGCCGTAGACCCCGAACAGGGCGCCGTGGCCGTGGTTCACCGTCAGGTAGGTTCCGTGCTCGAAGTAGTTGACCACCGGCAGGTTGATGAGGAAGCCGAAGACGCCGGCGCCGAGGAAGTTCCAGAACGAGCTCGCGACCAGGAAGTACATCGGCCACTTGTAGGGGAAGTCGCGGCCCTCGGCCCGGATCGACTTGTACTCGAGGAGGCCGCGCACGACCAGTCCGAACATCGGCACCGGCTCGATCGAGGAGAAGACCGAGCCGATCGCGAGCCACAGCGACGAGCCGCCGTACCAGAAGAAGTGGTGGGCGGTGCCGAGGATGCCGCTCAGGAACACGAGCGCTGCGGTGAAGTAGGCGACGCGCAGGGCCGACTTGGCGGCTACCAGGCCCATCGCCACCATCAGCATCGAGATCACGGCGAGACCGAAGAACTCGAAGATGCTCTCGACCCAGATGTGGACCACGAACCAGCGCCAGTAGTCGGCGACCGTGATGTGCGAGCCGCGGCCGTAGAGCATGCCGAAGGCGAAGAAGAACACCACCAGCACCGCCGAGCCGACGTAGAACCGGACCAGCGCGCTGAAGTGCGGGTCCTTGGCCTTGAGGCTGCCCCGGCCGACCGCCCGGTAGACGATGAGCAGCCAGAACACGAGGCCCACGAAGAGCAGGATCTGCCAGAAGCGACCGAGCTCGAGGTACTCCCAGCCCTGGTGGCCGAACCAGAACCAGAGGTCGCCGAGGCCGCCGTAGATGCCGACGACCTGGCCGACCAGGCTGCCGACCGCAACCAGCAGGATGGCGGCGAAGAGCAGCTGCACCAGCAGGCCCTGCTGCTTCGGCTCGCGGCCGCCGACGATCGGCGCCAGGTAGATCGCGGACGCCACCCAGGTGGTCGCGATCCAGAAGATGGCGAGCTGGAGGTGCCAGGACTTGGCCCAGCTGTAGGGAATCATCTTGCCGACGAAGGAGAGGAAGAAGGTCCCGGGATGGACGGTGTAGTGGGCGAGCAGGCCGCCGAAGGTCGTCTGCAGCAGGAAGAGCAGGATCACCACCAGGAAGAACTTGGCCGCCTTGAGCTGGCTCGAGGTGAGCGGCGCGTCGACCAGCTTCTCGGCCAGGGCGACCCCCCTCGCCTCGCCGTACCACAGGTGGTCGCGGTGGACCCAGTAGATGAAGAGCCCGAGGGTGACGAAGAGGGCGATGATGCCGGCGATCGACCAGATGTAGGTTTCGGTCGTGGCGACGTTGCCGATCGAGCGGTCGGGCGGCCAGTTGTTGGTGTAGCTGTAGTCGCTGCCGGGCCGGTTGGCCGAGGCCACCCAGGCGGTCCAGAAGAAGAAGCGGCCGATCTGCTCGCGCTCCTCGGCGGTCGGCACCGTGCCCGGCAGGAAGCCGTAGCCCTGATCGCCGTCGGCGAAGGTGCGCTCCCAGAAGCGCGAGGTCTCGGCCAGGGCGGCGACCTGGGCCGCGCTGAGAGCGAGGGTGTCGCTGCCGGCGTCGTAGCGGTTGCTCTTGAGCTCGCGCTGGGTCCGGAGGTCGACGAGGTCCTTGTCCTCGCCGACGAGCGCCGGGTAGGGCCGGTCGAAGCCTTCGCGCGCGAGCTGCTCCCGCACCGACTCCGCGACCAGGTGCAGGGTCACCGCGGAGAACTCCATTCCGCGCTGCGAACCGTGGCCCCAGACGCTGCCGTGGTCCATGAGGCCGTAGCGCTGGTAGACGTCCTGGCCGGCGAAGATGTCGGCGCGGGTGAACAGCACGCTGCCGTCCGGGCCGGCGACGGTGCCCGGGTACGGCGGCTTTTCGCGGTTGGCGAAGATGCCGCCGACGAGGAGTCCTCCGAGGGCCACCACGAAGCTGATGATCGCCGCCCACTTGAGTCGTTCGATGCTCATGCTCCCCTCCTTCTCGTCACGTGACCGTGTCCTGCCGGCAGGATAATCTCAGCCCATCCTCAGATGCCTTGATCTAGGTCAACTCGCGTCCCATCCAGTCCGCACCGATCCCCTCAACCCGTGGTCAGGTCCCGGATCCGGGTCCGCGAGACCATCGCGGCGTAGCTGTCGCGGATCCCCTCCCAGTGCGGGTGCAGCGGGCAGGGGTTGCGGTCATCGCACTCGGGAAGGCCGAAGATGCAGTCGCTGCGGTCGACGCTCTCGGCGCCGTCGATCGCCGCCAGCACGTCGCGGATCGGTCGCGCGAGGGCGCGGTCCCGCACCGCGAAACCGCCGTGCCAGCCCTTCTGCGAGTCGACGAAGCCGCCTTTGCGGAGCTGGTTGAGGATCTTCGACAGGTAGTTGGCGGGGATGCCGGTGGCCCGCGAGATCGCCTCCGCGCGCACCAGCTCCCCGCGGTGCGCGACCAGGTGGCCGAGGATGTGCAGCGCGTAGCGTGCGGTCTGACTGATCATCTCAAATTTTTACCGCATCAGGGTATGTGTTGAAATCGGGGTTGTCAAACCGCCTCCGCCCGGGACCTCGACACGCCCGCCTGAGCCGGTTAGGGTGTCAGCGATGACAGCTCCCGAGCACGACGACCTCGGTGCCTGCCCGCTCTTCGCCGGCCTCGCGGCCGCGGAGCTCGCCGCGGTCGCGGCGGGCGCCGTCGAGCGACGCCTGCGGCCTCGCGAGCTGCTGTTCCTCCAGGGCGACCCGGCCCTCGAGCTCGGCATCGTCGTCGCCGGGCGCCTCAAGCTCAACCAGATCGGCGCCGACGGGCAGGAGCTGATCGTGCGCTACGTCGGTCCAGGTGAGATCTGCGCACTGGTGGCGCTCTTCGCCGACCAGCTCTACCCGGTCAGCGCCGAGGCGGTCGTTGCCACCCGCGTCCGCTGCTGGCCGCAGCCTGCCCTCGAACGATTGATGCTCGAGCATCCCCGCGTCGCCCTCAACGCGCTGCGCATCCCGTCCGAGCGGATGCAGGAGTCCCCGGAGCGGCTGCGCGTGGTCGCGACCGACCGGGTCGCTCAGCGGGTCGCGCGCTCCCTGCTGCGCCTCGCCCGCAAGGCCGGGCGCCGGAGCGAGCAGGGGGTCGAGATCGACATGCCCCTGTCCCGCGAGGACCTCGCCCGCCTCGCCGGCACGACCGTGTTCACGGTCAGCCGGCTGATGGCCGACTGGGAGGCCGCCGGTCTCGTCGCGGGTGGCCGCGAGCGGGTCGTGATCCGCTACCCCCACGGCCTGGTCGCGATCGCCGAGGACCTGGCGGCGCGGCAGCGGGACGAGCCCGAGGCCGGACCGCGCGGCCGCGAAGATTGACCGGGCGCAAGGTCATCTCGCCTCCTGCGGGCTACAAAGGTCGCGGAGGCTGAGGGCATGAACCGTCCGCACATCACCATCGACGACACCGTGGAGCAGGCCGTCGCGCGCTTCCCGGCGCTCGCCGCGGTGTTCGTGAGCTTCGGAATGGCCTGTGTCGGCTGCGACATGGCGGCCTTCGACACGGTGCGGGACGCGGCCGCGGCCTACGACCGGGAGCCGGCGGAGCTGCTGGCCGAGCTCAACCGCGCCGCGGCGGCGGAGCTCGGCCCCTGACACCGAGACCTCGACCCGAACGAGGAGGAAGACCATGAAACAGTACTCCCGAGTCACAGCGGCCGCACTCGCGGTTGCGGCGGTCATCGCGATGACCCCTCGACCGGCCCTTGCCCACTGCGACACCCTGGACGGTCCGGTCGTCAGCGACGCCCGAGCGGCCCTCGCCGCCGGCGACGTCGGCCCGGTCCTGAAGTGGGTGCAGCCTGCCGATGAGGCGGCGATCCGCAGCGCCTTCGCCCGCACCCTCGAGGTGCGCAGGGCCGGCGACGCGGCGCGCGAGCTCGCCGACACCTGGTTCTTCGAGACCCTGGTGCGCATCCACCGCGACGGCGAGGGCGCGCCGTACACCGGGCTGAAGCCCGGCGACGAAGTCGAGCCCGGAATCGCCGCCGCCGACCAAGCGCTCGCGACCGGCGAGGTCGACGATCTCGTCGCGGAGGTCTCCGCCGAGGTCGCAGACGGCATCCGCTCGCGATTCGAGCGCGTCACCGCGACGCGCGAGCATGCCGACCACAACGTCCAGGCCGGACGCGCCTACGTCGCCGCGTACGTCGAGTTCATCCATTTCGTCGAGGGTCTGCACGCGGCCCTCGCCGCCGGCCACCACGGGGCGGCGCCCGCCGCCGCCCACGCCCACTGAGGCCGACACGGAGGTCCGAGCATGCTGCCGACCGAGATCCTCAAGAACGAGCACCAGCTGATCCTGATGGTCCTCGACGCCGCCGAGCGCGAAGCGGCGCTGATCGCCGAGGGCGGCGATGTCGACGTTGCACGACTGGAGCAGTTCGTCGACTTCATCCGCGAGTTCGCCGACCGCTGCCACCACGCCAAGGAGGAGGACCTGCTCTTCGTCCGCATGGGCGAGAAGGGCTTCCCGGTCGACGGCGGTCCGGTCGGCGTGATGCTGTACGAGCACGAGGTCGGTCGGAGCTACGTCGCCGCCCTCGCCGACAGCATCGCCGCTGCCGCCGGCGGCGACAGCCGGGCGCGCGCACGGGTCACCGAGAGCCTCGCCGCCTACGCCGCCCTGCTGCGCCAGCACATCTCCAAGGAGGACACCATCCTCTACCCGATGGCCGACCGGGTCTTCAGCGACGCCGACCAGCAGGCGCTCGCCACCGGCTTCGAGCGCGTCGAGCGCGAGCGCTTCAGTGAGGACTTCCACGAACGCTACCGGGCCCTCGCCCGCGAGCTGGCGAGCCGCTGAGCCGCGACGCGCTGCCCGTCACCGGCGATGTCGGCGGCGCTGGCCCCGGACGCGCGTCAACCCACCGGGTGTGCTCCTCGCAGGCATCACCGTCGGGCTCGGTCTGGGCGCCGGATGGGGCGCCTGGCGCTGGCGGGAGCCGGCCTCGAGGCCGCCGCGGTGCTGGTGTTCGCGGGCCCGCCCTTCAAGGCAGCGACCAGAGCTGGATACGGACGGCCGACATGAATGGCGCCCGGCGCAGCCGCCGGGCGCCGAATGCATCCCGTTGAACTCTAGAAGATGAAGCCGATATCGAGCCCGATCACGTCGAAACGCGGGGTGCTGGATGCCTTGTCGAAGTCCATCCACTGGCTGGTGTAGCCCAGCCTGAGGAAGGTCGTGTCGCTGTCGAAGGTGTAGCGCAGCCCCAGCGACGCCTGGTAGGAGAAGGCGTCGGTGGTCTTGGTCGGGTAGCTCGTGGAGCAGATGAAGCCCCACCAGGGGTCCCACCAGCACCACGTAATTGGCGGGCCGCTCGGAACGTTGGTGTCGACCCACGTCCAGCCGACGCCGGCTCCGACATAGGGCGTGAGCTGATCGTCGTTGAGGTAGTAGACCAGGTTGGCGGACGTGGTCCAGGCATCGTACGAGCCCGAGATGCCGATCTCGCCGCCGTTCTCGTCCAGCGCGAGGGCGTCGTACCCCACCCTGGCCCACTGCATGCCGAAGGTCAGGGCGAGCTGGTCGCTGAAGTTGTAACCGCCGCCGATCGCGAGCCCGAGCTCGTCGTCCGTGTCGAGCGCTCCCCCTTCCTCGGCGTCGACGCCGATGCCCAGCTGGTAGAAGGTCCCGAGGGTGAACTCCCAGCGCCCCTCGCGGTCCTGAGCAGAGGCCGTCACGGCCCCGGCCATGAACGCCAGCGTCAGCGCGCCGAGCGAGAACGTCCTCATGATGGCTGTCCTTCTCGAAGCTTCCATCTCCATCTCCTTTGCTGCCCTCGACATCGTCATCAGCGCCACTGGTCCTCGCTCCGCAGGGCGACGTCCCTGTTTCAGGTCCATGGCTCGATACCGCGGAATCATACCCCGGCTCGACCTCCGAGGGTGCCGGGGCATCGGCGCCCACCGTCCAGCGCGAGCTGCCCTGGAGCCGCCCGAGCGGGTCGCCCGTCATGAACAGCACCTGAACCGCCGTGCCAGAGTCGATGGGGGCGAGCGCCGGGGCTCGTCCGTGGAGAGCGGCTATGATGGCCAGCGGTTTCATCACATGGTGGGTAGCTGTCGACTCCACCAGAGGAGGATGCGGTGCTCGCAGATCGTCTCCGACATCCCGCATTCCACGTCGCGTTGCTCGGTGTGCTCGCCGCTGCCGCCATTCTGGTGGTGAAGGGCCCACCCACCGGCGAGGGGGCGAAACGGGTGGTCGTGACCGGCAGCGATCTCCTGCAGCTGCGCGCCGGTTTCGCCCGGACCTGGCACCGCGAGCCCACCGAGGTCGAGCTGCGGGGCCTCCTCGAGCAGCACGTCCGGCAGGAGGTTCTCTACCGCGAGGCCCTGGCACGAGGGTATGACCGGGACGATCCGGTGGTTCGGCGCGCCATGCAGCAGAAGATGGAGTTCCTGGCCGCCGCGCAGGGCGGCCAGGGTCCGCCCACCGACGAGGAGATCGAGGCCTATTTCACGCTGCGCCGCGAGAAGTACCGGCTGCCGCCGATGCTCAGCCTGGCCCAGGTCTACATCACGCCGGACGCACCGGGAGCGACGGCGGAACAACGGGCGGCCGCACTCCTCGAGCGGCTCCGGCACGACGACCCGGGGCCGGACCGGCTCTCGGGCTACGGAGACGCCATCATGCTCGCCCCGTTCTCTGCCGACGTGACCGACGCCGACCTGCGGTCGGCCTTCGGCTCCGGGTTCGCGGAAGCCGTGCTCGCCCTCGAGCCCGGTTCGTGGCAGGGACCGATCAGCTCCGGCTACGGGCTGCACCTCGTCAAGGTCGCCGAACGTAGGGACTCCCGGGTGCCGCCGTGGACCGACGTCCGCGGGATCGTCGTCCGGGACATGGAGTACGAGGCGGCCAACGCGGCCAAGGAGCAGGTGTACCAGGAGATCGCCCAGAGCTACCAGATCGTGACCGACTCTGAGGTCGCGGAGCTGCTGGGCTCTGCGGCCGAATGACGGCGCCGGCTCGGGTTGCGGTCGCCCTCGCGGTGACCTGGCTCGCGGCGGTGCCATCCGCTGCCGATGTGGTGTTCCCGGCGCGGCTCGAGGTCGTCGAGACCGACCCGGGGCAGTTCAGCGTCGCCTTCACCCTGCCGGCGGTGGAGGGCCGGGTGCTGCGGGCCACGGCGGTCATGCCGCCGGGCTGCCGCGACCTCACGGAGCGCGAGCGAGCCTCCACCTTCGGCGGCGTGACGACCTCCTGGTCGGTTCGCTGCGAGCCGGCGTCGCTGGCCGGCGAGGCGATCGTCGTCGAGGGTCTGCTGGGAACCCAGATCGAGCTCGCTTTCAACCTGACGACCCTCGACGGCCGTGCCTTCTCGGAGATCCTCAAACCGTCGCGGCCGGGCTTTCTCGTGCCGCATCCGCCGTCCGCCGCGGCCCTCGCCGTCGAGGCCGGCGGCGCGGGCCTCCGCTGGGCTCTCGGCAGATCCCCCCTGTGGCTGCTGATCGTGGTGGTGGGCCTCGGCGGTGCACGCTGGCGGGACCTCGGTCAGGGAATCGTGGCCTTCGCCGCTGCCGCCGCGATCGCGCACTGGCTGGTGACTCAGGGGTTGCTGCATGTCGCCCAGCCGGTTGCCGACTCGTTTGTTCTGCTGACGGCCGCCGTGCCCGCAGTTCGCCTCGCCGGCGGCGGCGAGCGATGGCAGGGATGGGTCCGGCCGCTGTGGCCGGCGATGCTGCTCGTCGGCACACTCCTCGGTGGCGTGGGCGAAGGCGCGGCGCCCGCAGAGGGCCTGTCGCGAGGCGAGAGACTGGCGGCCCTGGCGCTCTTCGCGGTCGGCACGGCGGCGGCTCTGACCTGGGCGGCAGCGGTGGCGGTGGAGCTGCGCACGGTCCTGGTCCGGGTCGCCGACGGCCGGTGGCGCGAGTCTGCGACCCGGGTCCTGGCTACCCTGCTGGGCGGCCTCGCGACCGGCATGGTCCTGGCCCGGGTCGTTGCGCTGGTGCTGCTGGCCGAGAGCTTCCCGCTGCGGGCTCTGAGCCCGGTCGTCGCGGCGGTCGTGCTGGCGCCTCTCCTGGTGGCAGCCGGAGGCAACCGCTGCTGGACCGTCCCCGCATTCGTCGTTCTCGCGGGTCTCGGCCTGGCGCTGGGTCTGGCCCGCTACGCTCTCCCGCTCAGCGACCTGCTGGTACCGGCTGTGCTGCTGGCCGTGGGGCTCGTCCTGACATCGGGGCGCAGCGCGCCCGAACCGTGGGCGATGGCGACCGCGGCGTGCGCGGCGGTGGCCTGCTCGTGGTCCGGCACCCTCGCGCTGGTCGACAACGTGTCGCGATCGACCGCGGCGGCTGTTGCGACTGGTACCGTGGCGACGGCCGCGCTCTTCGTCGGGCTCGCGGTGTGGCGCCCGGCGCAGCCGGGGGCCGCGCCGGTACCGATGAGGGTCGCGGGGCTCGCACTGGTGTCGGGGGTCGGCCTGGGCCGCCTGGCCGCCACCTGGTCCTGGGTCGAGCGGGACGTCGCGACCGCCGCATCGCTCGGGCTGCTGCGCGTGCCGCTGGCGGCGTCGGTCCTGCTGGGGCTGGCGGCGATGCTGTGGCCGCGGCGGCGACGCGTGCTCGACGAGCTGGGCGTGGTGCGCCGGCAGCCGGTCTGGCACTGGGCGGCGCTGGCCGCTGCTCTGCTCGCGGTGCCGTACGGCACGCTGGCGGTCCGCAACCCGTTCCACGAGCCGCGGGCGCCTCGCGGCGATGACGCCCGCCGCGTCGCCTCGAGGGTGCTCTCCGACACCTACCACGCGTTCAACCTCAGCGACGAGGGAGAGGTCTTCGATCGCCTCGCCGACAGCGTCACCGGGGACCTGGTGGAGGACGTGTACCTCGACAGCAGGCGGAGGCTCAGCGCCGGCACGAGGCAGGGGACCGAGGTCACCGTGCGCGACGTGTCGGTGGTCGACATCGGTGATCCGGTGGAGCGGACAGCAGGCAGCGGCGACTTCGCCTACGACTGCCGCTGGGTCGTGATCTCGCGGGTCCGCCACCTGCAGCACATCCACCACCGCCAGAACATCTACGGCGGCGTGCTGACCCTGACGGTCGACGGCGACCGCTGGAAGATCTCACGCGTCGAGCTGGCGAGCGAGGACCGGGTCCTGCTGTCGGCGCCGTCGACCTGAGGGGGGCGGGCCGTGGGGGTCCGGACGGGGGGTATCCTCTGGAGAGCAGCGACAGATGATTGAGGTCAGAGATCTCGAGTTCGGCTACGCCGCAGGCGGCTTTCAGCTCGCAGTGCCCTCCCTCGAGGCCGCGGCCGGTGAAAGGCTCGCCCTCATCGGGCCCAGCGGCTGCGGAAAGTCCACCCTCATCCACCTGCTCGCGGGCATTCTCGAGGCCCGCTCCGGCGCGCTTCACGTTGCCGGACTCGACATGGCCGCTCTGGGCCCCGCGGATCGTCAGGACCTGCGGGCACTCAAGATCGGCCTGATCTTCCAGGAGTTCGAGCTCCTCGAGTACCTCGACGTGCTCGACAACGTGCTGCTGCCCTACCGCCTGACGCCGGTGCTCGAGCTCGATGCCGCCGCGCGCGAGCGGGCCGCAACGCTGCTCGCCGACGTCGGCCTCGGCGACATGCTGCGACGACACCCGGGCCAGCTGTCGCAAGGCGAGCGGCAGCGGGTCGCTCTGTGCCGCGCCCTGGTGACACGGCCGGCGGTGGTGCTCGGCGACGAACCCACCGGCAATCTCGACGGGGCCAACCGCGACCGCGTCATCGATGCCCTGCTCGCCTACGGCCGCGACGCCGGAGCCGCCGTCGTCGTCGTCACCCACGACCGGGAGCTGCTGCCGCGGTTCGATCG
>JALOKS010000052.1 GCA_025456385.1 Thermoanaerobaculales bacterium
GCGAGCACCTCGCTGTCGCGGCGGACGCGCGCCTCGACAACCGCGGGGAGCTGGCGCGGGAGCTCGCGCTGCCGCCGCACAGCGGCGACGCGGCGGTCATCGCCGCGGCCTACGGCCGCTGGGGTCGAGCCTGCCCCGAGCGGCTCGAGGGGGACTTCGCCTTCGCGCTCTGGGACCGCCGGCAGCGCCGCCTCCTCGCCGCCCGCGACCGCTTCGGAGTCCGGCCCCTGTACATCCACCACCAGCCGGGCCGGCTGCTCGCCCTGGCCTCGGAGCCGGCGGCGATCCTGGTTCTGAAGGAGGTTCCGTACCGCATCAACGAGGCCCGGATCGCCGACTTCCTGGTCACCCGGCTCGAGGGCGTCGACCTCGTCTCGACCTTCTTCGAGGGCGTCGAGCGGCTGCCCCCGGCGCACCTGCTGACGGCGGACGACCGCGGCGTCCGCCAGCGGCGCTACTGGCAGCTCGAGCCAGGCCCCGAGCTGAGGCTCGGCTCCGACGAGGCGTACGCCGAGGCCTTTTTCGAGGTCTTCGGCGAGGCGGTGCGCCGCCGGCTGCGGGGCGCGGCGACCGTCGGCGCGATGCTCAGCGGCGGCATGGACTCGGGGAGCATCGTGGCGGTGGCGCAGGAGCTGCGCCGCCTGGCCGGAGAGGGCCCGCTGCCGACCTTCTCGGCGGTCGGATCGGACCCCGGGACCTGCGTCGAGACCAGGACCATCCTCGCCGCGCAAGCGATGGGCGGGCTCGAGCCGCACTCCATCAGCTCCCTCGAGCTCGCCGCACTGCTGCCGGAGCTCGCCGAGCTCGGGCTGCAGCCGGACGAGCCCTTCGACCACCAGATGGCCCTGGTGCGTGCGGTGTATCTGATCGCCCGCCGCAGGGGCGTTCGCGCGGTGCTCGACGGCATCGACGGTGACACCGTGCTGGGCGAGGGCAGCCACCTCACCCGGCTGGTGCGCAGCGGCCGCTGGCTGTCGGCGTGGCGCGAGGCGGTGGGCCAGAACCGATTCTGGGGCGGCGCCTGCCCGGCGCGGCGGGAGCTCGCCCGCGCCGCCTACCACGCCTTCGCGCCGGCGCCGATCAAGGGCCTCGCGCAGCGCCTGCGCGCGCGGCCCGACGCGCTCGCGGCGAGCCTCGCGGGCACGATCATCGCCCGCAGCCTCGCGGAGCGGGTCCGCCTCGGCGAGCGCCTCGCGGCTCTCGCGGCGCACGCTCCCGCCGGGCTCGATCTCGAACCGGCGCACGAGCATGCCCGGACCATCGCCCACCCCTATCTGACGGTCGGCGTCGAGCGTTACGGACGCGTCGCGGCGGCGCTCGGCCTCGAACCGCGCCATCCCTTCCTCGACCGCCGGCTGGTGGAGCTCTGCGTGGCGCTGCCCGGCGAGCAGAAGCTGCGCGACGGCTGGCCGAAAGCGGTGCTGCGGCGGGGGATGGCGGGCCGCCTGCCGGACACGGTGCGCCGGCAGCGCGGCAAGGAGCACCTTGGCTGGGCCTTCACCATCGCGCTCATGCGCGCGGCCCGGGAGCGCCTGCGGCGCACCCTGGAGGTAGGCGGCCCGCTGCTCCGGCCCTACATCGAGCGGCACCGGCTCGAGGCGGCAGCCGCCGCCTGGTTCGAACGCGGCGACGAATCGCAGGCGGAGGCGGTCCTGCAGGCGGCCGTCCTCGCGGGCTGGCTCGAAGCCCACGATGTGAGGCCCCGCGCTCCGCGCCTCCCGGAGGCCACCCGCGTCACGTATACTCGGGGCGAGGGAGAGCCGCCATGAGCGCCCGCGACGACATCCGCCCGACCCCCAGTGCGGCCGAGCGCCGCCCCTACCGCCGGCCGCGCCTGGTCGTCTACGGGGACCTGCGCCAGCTCACCACCGCCGGTGTGGGCTCGGTCCAGGAGAAGGGCGGCGGCGTCGGGCAGACGACCAAGCGGCCGTAGCCTCGGTGGCGGACCGGGCGGCCCCGCCGCGGCATGACGGAACAGCCGGCGACGGGAGCCGCGTGCACAGCTACCGATTCGCCGACATCGAGCTCGCGAGCTCCCTCGAGCTCGTCGAGCTGCCGCGAACCGCGGACGGCTCAGGGCCGGCGGTCCGTATCACTCGGGTCCGTGGCCTCCCGGACGCCGCCGGTGGGCGAGCCGGCCGCCACCTGCTGCGCTACCCCGGGCTCGCCTGCTTCGCGGTCAGCGACGACGGTGGCCGGGTGGAGATCGAGTCGGCTCCAGGCTGCAGCTCCGACGCGCTGCGCCACCTGCTCCTCGACCAGGTGCTGCCGCGGGTCCTCGCCCACCGCGGGCGCCTCGTGCTGCACGCCGGCGCGGTCGAGGTCGCAGGCAGGGCTGTCGCTCTGATCGGCGAGACCGGACGCGGCAAGTCGACCCTGGTCGCGAGCCTCCACACGGCGGGCCACCCAGCGCTCACGGACGACGGGCTGGTCGTCAGCGACGGCGGCGGCGAGCTGCGAGCTCTGCCGCTGTACGCCGGCCTGCGGCTGTGGCCCTCGTCGATCGCCGGCCTCGAGGCGGCCCTCGCGGCCACGCTGCCGGTCGCCGACGGTTCGAGCAAGCGGCGGGTTCCGCTCGACGGAGAATTGGCGCCCAGAACCCTGGCGGGGGTGTTCGTGCTCGACGCGCCCTCCGCGTCAGCCGGGGAGATCGCGGCGGCCCCCATGTCGCGGCGCGCGGCCTGCGTCGAGGTTCTGCGCGCGGCGTTCCAGCTCGACCTCGGCGACCGGCAGCGTGCGGCCGCGCTCCTCGACGCCGCCGTGAGGCTGGTCGACCGCGTGCCGGTGCTCGCCCTGCGCTACCCCCGAGACTTCAGGCGGCTGCCGGAGGTGCGGGCCGCGATCCTGGGAGAGCTCGAAAGGCTCCGGCCGCCTGCCGCACGCGCCGCGGCCACGGCGGCTCAGTCATGAGCCGCCCCACCGCCTACGGCCTCGCCGCTCACGGCGGCATGGTCAGCAACCGGACGCGGATGACCGCGTACGCGGAGGCGCTGCGGCGGAGGGTGCGGCCAGGCATGACGGTGCTCGACCTCGGCGCGGGACCGGGGGTTTTCTCGCTCCTCGCCTGCCGCTGCGGCGCGGCCCGGGTCCACGCGGTGGACCCCGACGGCTCGACGGCCCTGCTCGCGGAGCTCGCCGCCGCCAACGGCTGCGCCGACCGGATCGAGATCCACCAGACGCTCTCGACGGGTCTCGAGCTGGCCTCCCCTGCCGACCTCATCGTCTCCGACCTGCGGGGCGTGCTGCCGCTCTTCGAGCGGCACATCCCGGCCATCATCGATGCCCGGCGACGCCTGCTGATCCCGGGAGGAACGCTGATCCCGCGCGCCGACAGCCTGTGGGCGGCGCCGGTGACGGCCGCGCCCGAGCTCCTCCGCCGCCTCCGGGAACCGTGGCTCGTCAACGAGCTCGGGCTCGCCCTCGGTGCCGGCCACCGCTTCGTGGTCAACAGCTGGCGGCGGGTGGAGCTCGGGGCCGAGAGCCTGCTCGCCGAGCCGCGGTTGTGGGCCCGCCTCGACTACCCGAGCCTCGTCGGCCCCGACCTCGCGGGACGGCTCGACTGGCGGCTGGAGCGCGCCGGCGAGGCCCACGGTTTGGCGGTGTGGTTCGACGCCGAGCTCGCCGAGGGTGTCGGCTTCTCCAACGCTCCCGGAGCGAAGGAAACCATCTACGGCCAGGCCTTCTTCCCGTGGCCCGAACCCGTCGAGCTTCACCCGGGCGACCGGGTGGCCGTCGAGCTGCGGGCGGTGCTGACCGGCGACGACTACACCTGGCGCTGGCGCAGCACGGTCAGCGGCGCCGGCGGCCGGACCACGGCGGCCTTCGACCAGTCGACCTTCTTCGCGGCGCCGTTGGCCTCAGGGAAGCTTCGTCGGCGGGAGGCCGGCTTCGTGCCCGAGCTCGGCCCCGAGGGCGAGGTCGACGCCTTCCTGCTCGCGCAGATGGATGGCCGGACGGACCTCGAGGAGATCGCCCGGCGCGCCGCCGCGCGCTTCCCCGAGCGCTTTCCGGAGTGGCGGGACGCGCTCGGCCGCGCCGGCGAGCTGTCCGAGAAGTTCAGCCGGTAGCGCGCTCAGGATGGCTCGGCGTCGTCATCGGCGCCGCCGGTGAGGGCCGACAGGGTCTTCTGGACGTTGCGCAGCTTCTCGCGGAGGATGTTCTTCTCGATCGCGAGCCCGGCCTCGATCGCCAGCAGCTCGAGACCGTGCACCGAGATGATCGGGTGCCCGCCCGGCAGGTTGTCGCCGTAGATCAGGATCGCGACCTTGCCCTCGACCAGGATCGGCGTCACCACGACCTCGGGCGGCACGATGCCGCCGAGCTGGTCGACGAGGTAGTTGTTCCAGGGGCACTGCTCGAGGCGCCCGTGGAAGGTCGTCTTGCGCTCGATCACTCCGGTGAAGACCGAGGGCTCGCCGGCCGGGATCTGGATGTGGCGGATGCGGTTGGTGACGTGCGGCGTGTCGTCGTTCGAGCGCCCGATGCCGAACTGGCCGATGCCGGTGATGCCCCGCGTCGACACGCCGAGCAGCACCCCGCGGTTCAGGATCCTGGTCGCGTAGCGAAGCGCGAGCAGCGCGATCTCACCGGTCGTCGCCGACGGCCGGCGCTGGATCTCGGTCATCATGCTGCGCAGCTCGGCGAGCTCGGAGGGCCACTCCCGGATCTCGTCGAAGGGGAGGTTCTCGTCGGTGACCGCCGCCGGCTCGAGGATGTGCTCGAGCAGCTCATCGAGGGCCTTGCCGGCAGCGCCGTCGGCGGCGCCGCGACCCAGCGGCAGCGCCGGCCGCACCGAGCCCTCGCCGCCGATCGACTCCACCCTGGCGATCAGGTCGAGGACGAAGGGGTCGACGGGGAGGACCTCGGTGAGCTTCGCCTCCTCGTCGAAGAACTCCTCGCTCTCGCCGCCGAGGCTTGTCTCCGCGAACTTGAAGCTGAAGAAACCAGAGTCCCAGCGCAGGAAGTCGTGGGTGATCTCCTCGAGCTGCTTGCGCAGCGCGTTCTGCAGAGCCTCGCGGGTGGTCGCCCCCATCTCGACGAGGATCGCGCCCAGCTTCTTGCGCTGCGGCGCCATGCGCTGGGTCGCGACCGCGGCGTCGAGGGCCTCGCGGCTGATGAGCCGGCGGTCGACGAGGAGCTCGCCGACCGACGGTGCCGAGTAGCCGTTGGCCGCGTGGAAGAGCTTGCCCTTGTTGAAGAGGAAGACGCCGCTGGTCTCGCCGCGGCTGACGGTGAGCTTGCCCGACTTGCGGTAGAGCGCCAGCAGCTGCAGCAGCTCCGCGAGCCGCAGGTCCTCGAGGCAACCGACGAGCGCCATGGCTCAGCCCCGATCCGGCCCCGCGCCGTGTTGGATGGTTCCGCCCCCTGCGCCCATGATCGGCCCTCCTGTCGCGTTCTGCGGGAGGTCGCCGCCGTCCCGTCCGTCGCCCCGCCGCTCCCACCCGCTCCGGGCTGGACGGCCGCCCCCGCAGCCGGATGCAGCAAGATGGATGCCAGAGCCGGCATCCATCACAGAAGTATTCGACGGGCTCAACCATCCCATTCTGGAACACAGACGCCGCGATGTGAAATGAAGGAAGCTTCCAATTCTCAATTTTGAATTTTGAATTTTCAATTCCCACCCTACCCCCCAGAGCTCTGGGGGGGGTGGCAGGGAATTAAGAATTGAGAATTGAGAATTGAGAAGTTGGCGCGCTACTTCGCTTCGGCGGCGACGAGCTCCATGGCGCGCTCGATCGGGATGCGGACCGCGCCCCCGGCCTCGGCCGAGCGGCTGTAGCTCGTCAGCAGCTCGAGCTGGCTCGCCTCGAGCTGCTGCAGGGCCTGGTTCGGCTGCGAGATGATCTTGCGCTCGATCTCGGAACGCTCGGCCTGGTGGAAGAAGGCCTGCAGCACGACGATGATCACGAACAGCAGGACCGCCGAGATGATGCCGACCACCGCCGAAGCGGCCACGTTGGGATCGTCATAGCGCACGGAAGACTCCGATTCTGAATTTTGAATTTTGAATTTTGAATTGTGAGTTCGCGACCCCCTCCCCCGGAAACCTAGCTGGTTGGGGAAATTCAAAATTCAAAATTGAAAATTGAAAATTCATGTCATGCGTTTTCGAACGCCAGGGACTCGTCGAGGCGCGGGTCTTTCTCGGCGATCACCGAGTGCCGCCCGAGGCGCAGCAGCACGCCGGCGGAGTAGACGCCGCCGAGGCCGAGGAAGCACAGGACGTCGAGCAGGCCGAAGCGCGCGACGCCGGGGCTGAACTCGGGAACCACCAGCCAGTAGATGTCGATCCAGCACATGACCGCGACGTAGGCGCCGGTGGCCGCGAGCAGCAGCGGCCGCCGCTTGATCATCCGCGACACCAGCAGCAGGAAGGGCAGCACGAAGTGGCCGAAGAGCAGGATCAGGCTCACGACGGCCCAGTCGCCGGTCTGGCGCTTGAGGAACCACTGGGTCTCCTCCGGGATGTTGCCGTACCAGATCAGCATGTACTGGGAGAAGGCGATGTAGGCCCAGAAGACGATGAAGGCGAAGAGCAGCTTGCCGAAGTCGTGGTAGTGCTCCACCGTCACGGCGTTCCTCAGGATGCCCCGCCACTGCAGCACGTAGAGGATCTTCGGCATCACCGCCAGGAAACCGACGACCGAGGCCGCGAAGTAGTAGACGCCGAAGATGGTCGAGAACCAGTGGGCGTCGAGCGACATCAGGAGGTCGAAGGCCGCGAAGTTGAGGCTCAGGGCGAAGAGGATCATGCCCGGCGCGCTCAGCCGCTCCATGCGCAGGGTCAGCGCGGGGTCGCCGCTCGCGTCCTGCGCCACCGAGCTGCGGTGGAGGAAGCTCGCGAGCAGGCCCCAGATCGCGAAGTAGGCGGCCAGGCGGGCGAGGAAGAAGCCGGAGTTCAGGAAGCCGGTCTTGCCGGCGAGCAGGGGATCGTGCGCGGCCGCGGCGGCGTCCGTCCAGTGGTAGAGGTGGCCCATGCCGAGCACCACCGGCACCGCGAGCAGCGCCAGCAGCCAGACGTTGGCCGCCAGGACCTCGGCGATCCGGCGCGCGACCACGCTCCAGCCGGCGCGCGTGAGGTGCTGGAGCAGGACGAAGAAGAGCGCGCCGAGCGACAGGCTGAGGAAGAAGGCGAAGCTCACGAGGTAGGTCTCGAGGAGGTGCGAGCGCCCGCCCTCGCCCGCGCCGGCGAGGAGGAGCGAGCCCGCGAGTCCCAGTACCGCGAGCACGCCGCAGATGGTCAGGGCGGGGCGCAGGACCCCGTCGAGGTGCCGGGTTTCAGTGGTGATGTCGAGTGCCTTGCCCTGCATGTGCGCCTCGCTATCGCAGCTGCGCCCGGATCTCGGGCGGCACGTCGTCGACGGTTGCGTTCTGGCTCCGCTGCAAGGCCCGCACGTAGGCGACGATGGCCCAGCGGTCGGCGACCGGGATCTGGGGGCCGTAGGCCGGCATGTTGCGGATGCCGTTGGAGATGGTGTTGAAGATGTGGCCGTCGGGCCGCTGCCGGATGAGCTCGGTGTGGAAGGAGGTCGGGGGCGTCCACGTCCCCTCCTGCAGCGCCTCCGCCCGCTTCGCGACCGAGCCGTCGCCGTAGCCGGCGAGGCCGTGGCAGGGGGCGCAGTAGATGTCGTAGCGCTCGCGGCCGCGCTGCAGAACGCCGAGGTCGACGGCGAGCGGACCCACCTCCACCCAGTCCTCGCCGACGCGGCCGTCGGTCAGCGACGACTGGCCGATGACCGCGCCCTGTGCGACAGCGCCGGCGACCGGCGGGCGCATGGCGCGGCGGTCGGCGAACAGCGGGTTGCGCGACTGCGGCTTGAACTTGGGCTGGTTGTCCATGTCCGGGACGATGTGGATCCGCGGCCGCGGCGAGGTCGTGACCCGCGCCCGCATGATCAGGGCCAGCGGCACCCACGACAGCACCACGAGGACGAGCAGGGTGAACACGAGCCAGCGTGGCAGCCCCATCAGGCCTCCTCGATCACTTCGACCGTGCGCCCGGAGAGCGACTCCAGGAGCTCGCGGGTCGCGCTGCGGTCGAACAGGGGGTCGGCGGCCTCGATCGAGATGAAGAAGCGGTCGTCGGTGGCGCGCTTGAAGGCGCGGTTCGTGAACAGCGGGTGGTAGAGCCTGGGCAGGCCGTTGAGGGCCAGCATGGCGACCAGCGCGGTCAAGGCGGCGAAGAGAATCGTGGTCTCGAAGGCGACCGGGATGTTGGCCGGCAGGCTGAAGAGCGGCTTGCCGCTGATCAGGTAGGGGTAGTCGACGGCGTTGGTCCACCACTGCAGCGCGATGCCGCCGACGGTGCCGGTGAGCCCGGCGCCGAACACGAGGTACGGGAGGACGGTCTTCTTGACCCCCATCGCCGCGTCGAGGCCGTGGATCACGAACGGGGTGTGGGCGTCCCAGCGGGTGTAGCCGGCGTCGCGCACCGCCCTGGCGCCGACGAGGAGCTCGTCGACCTTGTCGAACTCCACCAGATAGCCGTAGAGAGCGCCGGGCTCGCCGGCCGCCGGCGCGGTCCGCTCGCTCATCACACCACCTCCGAGGCGGCGATGTCGCCGTGGTAGTCGCCGTGGCCGCGGTGGCCCGGCCGGTCGAGGTGGGCCTGCGGCATCACGCCCTTGACCTCCGCCATGCCGATGATCGGCAGGAAGCGGACGAACAGCAGGAAGAGGGTGAAGAAGAGCCCGAAGCTGCCGACGAAGGTCAGGACGTCGATGATGGTCGGACGGTAGTAGCCCCAGCTCGTGGGCAGGTAGTCCCGGCTCAGGGAGCTGACCACGATCACGAAGCGCTCGAACCACATGCCGACGTTGATGAGGATCGAGGCGACCCACAGCACCGCCGGGTTGTTGCGCAGCCTGCGCGACCAGAAGATCTGGGGCACCACGACGTTGCAGGTCACCATCGTCCAGTAGGCCCAGGCGTACGGGCCGAAGGCCCGGTTGAGGAAGGTGAAGGCCTCGTAGCGGTTGCCCGAGTACCAGGCGATGAAGAACTCGGTCGAGTAGGCGAGGCCCACCATCATGCCGGTGGCGAGCATGATCTTGGCCATGTTCTCGAGGTGGCGCGCGGTGATGATCTCCTCGAGGCCGAAGATCTTGCGGGTCGGGATGATGAGCGTCACGACCATGGCGAAGCCCGAGAAGATGGCGCCGGCGACGAAGTAGGGCGGGAAGATCGTGGTGTGCCAGCCGGGCATGATCGAGACCGCGAAGTCGAAGCTCACCACCGAGTGCACCGAGAGCACCAGCGGGGTGGCCAGGGAGGCGAGCAGCAGGTAGGCGAACTCGAAACGGTGCCAGTGCCGGTTCGAGGACCGCCAGCCGAGGCTCAGGAGGCCGTAGGCGTAGTAGCGGATGCGGGTCTTCGCGCGGTCGCGCAGGCTCGCGAGGTCGGGGATCATGCCCATGTACCAGAACAGCAGCGAGACGGTGGCGTAGGTGCCGACCGCGAACACGTCCCACAGCAGAGGCGAGCGGAAGTTCGGCCACATCAGCATCTGGTTCGGGATCGGGAACAGCCAGTAGGCCAGCCAGACCCTGCCGATGTGGATGCCCGGGAAGATGCCCGCGCAGACGACGGCGAAGATCGTCATGCCCTCGGCGAAGCGGTTGATGCTGGTCCGCCAGCGCTGGCGGAGCAGGAACAGGATCGCGGAGATCAGGGTGCCCGCGTGGCCGATGCCGACCCAGAAGACGAAGTTGACGATCGCGTAGCCCCAGCTCACCGGCACCTGCAGGCCCCACACCCCGATGCCGGTCGTGACCAGGTAGCCGATCATCGCGAACAGCACCAAGGTCAGGCTCGAGGAGATCGCGAACAGGACCCACCAGGCCGGCGGCGTCCGGGGCTGCTCGACGATGCCGCACACCTTCTCGGTGATCGAGTGGAAGTCGTTGTCGCCGACCACCAGCCGCGCGCGGACGGCCGGGTCGGTGCCGGTGTTGTCGAGGTAGCTGAGATCAGCGGCGGTGCTGGTGCTCATGGCTCAGGCCGACTCCTTCCCATGCGCGCCGTCGTCCGCGTGCCCCTCCGCGTGCGCCGGGGCGCCGCCGTCGGCGGGGTTGCTGAGCCGCGCCAGGTAGTGGGTCCGCGGCCGGATGTTGAGCTCGGCCAGGGTCGCGTAGGAGCGGGGCTCCTCGCGCGACCGCGACACCGCGCTCCCCTCGTCGTTGAGGTCGCCGAAGGTGATGGCCCGCGTGGGGCAGGTCTGGGCGCAGGCCGGCACGATCTCGCCGTCGCGCAGCGGCCGCCGCTCGTTGCGGGCCGCGATCCGCTTCGCCTCGATGCGCTGCACGCAGAAGGTGCACTTCTCCATGACGCCGCGCGCGCGCACCGTCACCTCGGGGTTGAACTGCATCATGGTGGTCTCGGCGAGCTCCTTGTGGTAGTTGAAGAAGTTGAAGCGCCGGACCTTGAAGGGGCAGTTGTTGGAGCAGTAGCGGGTGCCGACGCAGCGGTTGTAGACCATGGCGTTGAGGCCGTCTCTGGTGTGCTGGGTGGCGGCCACGGGGCAGACCTGCTCGCAGGGCGCGTTCTCGCAGTGGACGCAGGCCATGGGCTGGAACACGACCGCGGCGTCCTCGACCTCCCCCATCGTGAGCCCGGGGTCGGTCCTGAAGTAGCGGTCGACGCGGATCCAGTGCATCTCGCGCTGCGCGAGGACCTGCTCGCGCCCGACCACCGGGATGTTGTTCTCGGCCTGGCAGGCGACGACGCAGGCGTTGCAGCCGATGCAGGTGTTGAGGTCGACCGCCATCCCCCACTGCTCGCCCTCGTACTCGTGGTCCTTCCACAGCGAGATCAGGGGCGGGTGATGGTCGTGGGCGTGGATGACGTGCGGGTCCGCCAGATAGGCGTCGAGCGTCGCTTCGCGGACCAGGGTCCCGGCGCGGGCGTTGCGCTCGGCGAAGCCGATGGTGTCGATCGCGAAGTGGTCCTGGGTGGTGGCGAGGGCGTGGCTCCGCCCGGTGCCGCGCACGCTGACGCCGCGCAGGATGTGAGGCGCGGCGAGGGTGCGCAGCGGGTAGACGTCGACGCCGACGCCGTTGCCGACCTGCCCGGCGGCGGTCCGCCCGTAGCCGAGGGCGACGGCGAGGCTGTGTCGGGCCTGGCCGGGCAGCAGGCAGACCGGCAGCTCGACGCTGCGGCCGCCGGCCTCGAGCTCGACCAGCTCGCCGTCGGCGATGCCGAGCTCGGTCGCCGTGGCCGGCGACATCATGAGAGCGTTGTCCCAAGTGATCTTGGTGATCGGGTCGGGCAGCTCCTGCAGCCAGCCGCTGTTGGCGAATCGGCCGTCGAGGACCCGAGCGTCCGCAGCCAGCACGAGCTCGAGGCCCGCGGTGCCGGGCTCGGCCTCGGCGAGGGCGGCGCGCAGCAGCTCCGCCGCGCGGGTGAGGCCCGCCGGCCCTCGATCAGGCCGTCGTGCAGGGCGCGGGCCCAGAAGCTCTCGAAGTCGCCCGCGGGCGCCAGCCCGCGGACCGTCTCGCGCACCAGCTCGTGACCCTTGACGGAGCCGGCGCCGTGCGCGACCGCCAGCACCTCGATCTCGGAGCGGCCGCCGTAGAGGGGCTCGATCAGAGGTTGGCGCAGGGTGACGGTCCCGTCCCAGGCGCGGCCGTCGCCCCACGACTCGAGGGCGTGCGCGCGCGGCAGGTGCCAGCTGCAGTGCGCCGAGGTCTCGTCCTCGTGCAGGCCGAGGCGGATCGAGACCGGCACGCGCCCGAGCAGCTCGGCGAAGCCGAGATCGGCCGGCGCGTCGTAGGCCGGGTTGCCGCCGAGGATGAGCAGGGTCCGCACCGAGCCCTCGCGGATGCGGCCCGCGAGCGCCGCGATCGCCTCGAGGTGCGGCGGCCGCTCCGGCTCGGGCTCGGCCGTGAAAGCCACGGTCGCGCCCGCGTTGCCGAGGGCGAGGTTGAGGAGCGCCGCCAGCGCGTGGACCGCCGGCGCCTGGCGCGGGCCGACGAGGAGCGCCGAGCTCCCGCGGTGGGCCGCGAGGTCGTCGGCGAGCAGCTCGACGAAGTGCCGCTCGCGCTCCGAACCGGGTGCCGCCGGCAGGGCGGCGAAGGAGGCGGCCGCCGGCGGCAGCTCGATGTCGTGCTCGGCGACCAGGCGTCGCGCCACCTGCGCGAGCAGCGCCGGGACCCTGCCCGCCGCCACCGCCACCCGGTGGTCGGCCCGCGCGCCGGTCAGGCTGAACGAGCTCTCGGCGACGTACAGCCGTGCGCCGGCGCCGTGCTCCGGGTCGCGGGCGGCGGCGAAGCCGCGCGCCATCCGCAGCGCGGCGGGGTGGTCGAAGAGCGGGTCGGCGTCGAGGCAGGCCACGACCGCCGCGCGCGACAGGTCGGCGTGGCCGCGCAGGGGCTCACCGAAGGCGAGCCGCGCACCCTCGCGCTCCGCGTCGCGGGAGACCGGCTCGTACTCGTACCAGCGCGCGCCCGGCCGGGCGGCCAGGAAGGCCGCGCGGAGGCGGGAGCGGGTCGGCGACGAGCACGCCTCGGCGAGCACGGCAACGCCGTCGCCAGCGCCGGCGAAGAGCTCCGCCGCGGCGCGCTCGAAGTCCGGCCACTCTCTCGCGAAGGCCTGGCCGCCTTCGCGCTGCAGCAGTCGGCGGCTGCGCTCGGGGTCGTAGAGCTCGAGCACCTGGGCCTGGGCGACGGCGCTCAACGCGCCGAGGCTGTCGGGATGCAGGGGGTTGCCCTCGGCCTTGATCGGGCGGCCGTCGAAGGAGGTCACCAGCATGCCGAGGGCCGCGCCGCCGAGCTCGATCGAGGTCGCGAAGTGCTCGGGCACGCCGGGCGTGCGCCCCTCGGGCCGGTGGGCGAAGGGCACGATCGTCTCCTTCGGCCAGCGGCAGGCGGTCAGGCCAGCCATCGCCAGCGAGGCGCCCATGACCTTGAGGAACTGGCGCCGGGTCGCCGGCGGCAGGCGGTCGAAGTCGTCGTTCGGGAACTCCCGCCGCACCGCCTCCTGGAACTCCGGGGTCTGCGCGAGCTCGTCGAGGCTGCGCCAGTAGCGTGCGCCGTCGTGCTTCATCGGTGGCATGTGCTGCAGTCCTGGGGTGGATTGATGTCGTTCTGCTCGCGCAGGCGCCGTCCGAGAGCCAGCTGGTCCTCGCCCGGCACCCAGTCGAGCTGGGTCACGAACTCGAGCGGCCGCAGGTGGCGCTCCGGCTCGCGGTGGCAGCGGAGGCACCAGCCCATCGAGAGGGGCTCGACCTGGGTCACGACCTCCATGGTGTCGATGCGGCCGTGGCACGACACGCAGCCGACGCCGCGGCGCACGTGGGCGCTGTGGTTGAAGTAGACGTAGTCGGGCAGGTCGTGGACCTTCACCCACTCCACCGGCATGCCGGTCGCGTAGCTCTCACGCACCGGGATCAGCTTCTCGGAGGCAGCGCGGATCATGGAGTGGCAGTTCATGCAGGTCTGGGTGGGCGGCACCGCGGCGTGGGCGGTCGTCTCGACCGCGCTGTGGCAGTAGCGGCAGTCCATGCCGAGCTGGCCGACGTGCAGAGCGTGGCTGTAGGGAACGGGCTGCACCGGCGCGTAGCCGACGTCCGTCGCCCACGGCGAGAAGCCGAAGGTGACGACGACCGCCGCGTACAGCAGCCCGCCGGCGGCACCGATCGCCACCGCCGGCCGAAGGACCCACGTCCACTTCGGGAAAATGAAGATATCATTGGACTTGTCTTCATTCATGAGAACGGATCCTAATGGTGCCGAAGTTCGAAGTCAAGCCGTGGAGGAGGGGTAGAATACGCCGATGCACGATCACTCCATCGATCTTCGATCGGACACGGTAACACAACCCACGGCGGCCATGCGCCGTGCCATGGCGGCCGCCGAGGTGGGCGACGACGTCTACGGCGAGGACCCCACCGTCAACCGCCTCGAGGAGCGCGCCGCCGAGCTCCTCGGGCGCGAGGCGGCGGTGTACGTGCCGAGCGGAACCATGGGCAACCAGGTCGCCATCCACGTCCACAGCCGGCCCGGCACCGAGGTGGTGGCGGAGGCCGGCGCGCACGTCCTGAACTTCGAGATGGGCGCGATGGCGGCGCTCTCGGGCGCGCTCCCCCGTGCGGTTCCGACCGCCGACGGCCTGCTGACGCCGGCGATGCTCGAGCGCGCGATCCAGCCCGCCGCCGGCTACCGGACGCCGACCTCGCTGATCGTGCTCGAGAACAGCCACAACCTCGCCGGCGGCCGGGTCACGACGCCGGCGCGCATGGCGGAGCTGACCGCGGTCGCCCACCGCAACGGCCTGCCAGTGCACCTCGACGGCGCCCGTATCCACAATGCGGCGGCGGCCCTCGGGGTCACCGCCGCCGAGCTCGCCGCCGGCTGCGACACGGTGATGTTCTGCCTCTCCAAGGGCCTCGGGGCTCCCGTCGGCTCGGTGCTCGTGGGCTCGGCCGAGCTGATCGCCGAGGCGCGCCGGGTGCGCAAGATGTTCGGAGGCGGCATGCGGCAGGCGGGTGTCATCGCCGCCGCCGGACTGGTCGCGCTCGACGAGGTCCTGCCGCTGCTGGCCGAGGACAACCGCCGCGCCCACGACCTCGCGCTCGGCCTCGCCGAGATCCCGGGCATCGTGCTCGATCCGGCGACGGTCGAGACCAACATCGTCTTCTTCAGGCTCGCCGAGGGGGCGGGCCCGAGCGCCGCCGGTCTCGCCTCCCGCCTTGCGGAGGCGGGCCTGCGCTGTCACCCGCTCGGCGGCGACAGCATCCGCATGGTGACCCACTACCACATCGGGGACGAGGACGTCCGGAGGGCGGTGGCGATCACGGCGAGGGCGATGAAGGAGAAGTAGGAATTCGGAGTTCGGAATTCGGAATTCGGAATTCCGCCCACCCACCGATTTCGGATTTCGGATGTCGGATTTCCGCCCACCCACCCATTTCGAATTTCGAATTTTGAATTTTCCACCCAACCTCCCGGTTCCAAGGGAGGGTTGGGAATTCAAAATTCAAAATTCAAAATTCAAAACTCATAATTCAAAACTCGGCGCTGTTGCGGGCGGCCTCCAGCTCGTCGCGCAGCTCCGGGATGTCGAGCTCGAGGGTCGAAGCCAGGCGCCAGCCCGGTGCTTCCTTCCGCCACAGCAGCACGGCGGCGCAGGGCTCGCCCGTGCTGCCCAGGATCTGCTCCCGGCCCTCACCCGCGCGGGCGCTGACGACGAACTCGACTGCGATCCGGACCTCGGCGCCGGCGGCCGTGGCGTCCCCGACGGCGAGCGCCACGCCGAGACCGTCGTAGTCATGCAGCAGCCGGTTGAGGTGGCCGCCGAGGGTCTCGTAGTCGACACCCCAGGGATCGGAGTAACCGCGCGACACGGCCGCCATCACCGCCAGCAGGCGCTCCTCCTCGAAGGCGGCCGCCGCCGCCCGCAGCTTTCTCGCGACGACGGCGGTCGGCGACAGGTAGGAGCGCAGCCAGAGGGCGGCGACCGCGACCACGCCGGCGAGCAGCAGGAGCTTCCAGCGCTCTCTCATGCCCGAAGTCTAGCCGATGGCGTTCCGAAGAATCGCGGGTATGATATGCGCCAGCTCGACCGCCACAGAAGATCCCGGAGGATCCGCAGCGCCCGCGATCGGGCTGTGGGCCCGGGGGCGGGGGAAGGGGGTCGGGCCGGAGAAGGAGGCGTCGGAGCATGAGTCGTCGAATCGTCGCGCTGGCCCTCGGGATCGTGCTCGCGGCCGCGGTTCCAGCGGTGCGGGCTCAGGATCAGGACTTCAAGATCGTCATCCACAGCGACAACCCGATCTCGTCGGTCGGCCAGAAGCAGCTCGCGCGCTGCTTCATGAAGGAGATCGGCATGTGGACCACCGGCGACCCGGTGATCCCGGTCGACCAGCTGCCGGAGTCGAAGGTCCGGGCGGCCTTCTCGAAGGAGGTCCACGGCACGAGCGCGGCGGCCATCGCCGAGCTCTGGCAGCAGCGCGGCGCCGGCGGAGCGACGCCACCGGCGATGCTGGCCTCCGATCAGGAGGTGCTGGACTTCGTGCGCGCGAACCCGGGCGCCGTCGGCTACGTCTCGGCCAAGACCGAGCTCGGGCCCGGCGTCAAGGAGCTGACCCTCACCGAGGACTGACGGACGCAGCGGAGAGCGCCCGCCGCCAGGCGGCGGGCGGAAGGTCCGTCGCCGCTGCCGCGGCGGGTGGCGGGGGCCGCCTCACCAGGTCCGCGGGAAGCGGCCCAGGCGGCGGTCCACCGCCCACTGGTAGAGCTCGGCGTAGCGGGCTGCGGCGTGAGTCCACGAGAAACGCTGCTGCATCGCCCGGCGCCGCATGGCCGTGATGTGGCGGGGCTGGTTGTACCACGCCCAGACCGCCCACCCCACGGTGTCGAAGATCGCGCCCGGCGTCAGGTGCTCGAAGACGAAGCCGGTTCCCTCGCCGGTCTCCTGGTCGTAGGTGGCCACGGTGTCGGCGAGACCGCCGGTGCGGCGGACGATCGGCAGGGTGCCGTAGCGCAGCGAGTACATCTGGCTCAGGCCGCAGGGCTCGTAGACGCTCGGCATGAGGAAGAAGTCGGCGCCGGCCTCGATCAGGTGCGCGAGCGGGTCGTTGAACTCGAGGGCGACCTTGAGGTTGGGCAGCTTGCCGGCGAGCGCCCCGAGCTCCCTCTCGCACCACGCTTCGCCGGTGCCGAGGATGACGAACTGCAGCGCGAGCTCGCTGCAGATCCGGAACAGGCTGCCGTGGGTGGGGCCGCAGAGCTCGCCGAAGCCCTTCTGCTCCACCAGCCGGCTGACCATGGCGACGATCGGCAGCTCGGGCTTCGGCTCGAGCCCCATCGCCTCCTGCAGGGCCGCCTTGCAGACCGCCTTGCCGGCGAGGTTGCGGTGGGAGTAGTTGGCCGGGATCGAGAGGTCGGTCTCGGGGTTCCAGGTCTCGTAGTCCATGCCGTTGAGGACGCCGAAGAGATCGCCGGCGCGGCGCCGCAGCAGCGGGTCGAGGCCGCAGCCGAGCGCGGGCGTCTGGATCTCGGCCGCGTAGGTCGGCGACACGGTGGTCAGCAGGTCGGCGTTGCGGATGCCGGCCTGGAGCAGGTTGAGGCCGGCCGCCGTCTCGAAGCCGGCGGAGGCGTAGGCCTCCGGAGGGAGCGGCAGCTGGGCGAAGTCGGCCCGCGGGAAGATCCCCTGGTGCCCGAGGTTGTGGATCGTCAGCACGGACCCGGTGCGGGCGAAGGGCCCGTCGTGCTCGCGCAGATAGAGGCAGGCGGGGACGATCGCCGCCGGCCAGTCGTGCGCGTGCATCACGTCCGGAAACCAGTCGAGGGCCCGGCAGAGCTGGAAGGAGCCGCGGTTGAGCAGCGCGAAGCGGCGCAGGTTGTCCTGGAACGCCGGCTCGGCGCGGCTGCCGTAGATGCCGTCGCGGCCGTAGAGCTCCTGGTGGTCGAGGAAGTAGACCGGGACCCCACCCCGGGGCAGGCGGCTGTGGTAGACGGCGCACCACTCCTCCTCGAGCCCGAGCGGCACGCCGAGCGGACCGCCGATCCGCTGCAGGCGTCCGACGTCGATCGAGTAGTAGCGCGGCAGCACGACTCGCACGTCGTGGCCCTGGAGAGCGAGCTCGCTCGCGAGCGCCCCGACCATGTCGCCGAGGCCGCCGGCCTTGGCGAAGGGCACCACCTCGCTCGTCACCATCAGGATCTTGTGTCGGACCTCGGCCACGCCGCCCTCCGTGCGTGGCCGCATGATAGCCGAGATCTTTCAACGTTCGCACGTTCAAACGTTTAAACGTTTGAACGTCGGTGCGAACCCGGGCCGTGGGCGCTCGACAGCGGGCCGCGAGCAGGCTAAGGTGCGAGCGCGAACGGCGACAGGAGGGACCGATGAGCCACGATCTGCGCAAGTACGGCACGAACACCCAGGCGGTCCACGCCGGGCAGTACGTCGACGAGGCCACCGGTGCGGTCGCGCCTCCCATCGTCCAGACCTCGACCTTCGCCTTCGCGAGCTGCCGGCAGGGCGCCGAGCGCTTCGCCGGCGAGGCCGAAGGCTACATCTACACCCGCATGGGCAACCCGACGATCGCCCGCCTCGAGGAGGCGGTCGCAACCCTCGAAGGCGGCGCCCAGGGCCTCGCCACCGGCTCGGGAATGGGAGCCCTCTGCACCATCGTGTTCTCGCTCATGAACGGCGGCGAGCACATGGTCGGCACCTCGTCGGTCTACGGGCCGTCGCGGGTCGTGATGGAGCGCGACTTCAGCCGCTTCGGCCTCGAGTCGAGCTTCGTCGACACCTGCGACCTCGACGCGCTGCGTGCGGCCATCCGGCCGAACACCACGATGGTCTTCGTCGAGACGCCGGCCAACCCCACTGTCTCCCTGACGGACATCGCCGCCGCCGCCGAGATCGCCCACGAGCACGGGGCCCTGCTCGTGGTCGACAACACCTTTGCGTCACCGATCCTGCAGCGGCCGCTCGAGCTCGGCGCCGACGTGGTCATGCACTCGTTGACGAAGTTCATCAACGGCCACACCGACATCGTCGCCGGCATGGTCGTGCCGGGCACCGCCGAGCTGCGGGCGCGCATCAAGAAGGTCCACGCCTACCTCGGCGCCTGCATGGACCCGCACCAGGCCTGGCTCGCCCTGCGCGGCATGCGGACCCTCGGCATGCGCGTGCGCACGGCGCAGGAGAACGCGGGCGTGATCGCGCGCTTCCTCGAGGCGCACCCGAAGGTCGAGTGGGTGCGTTACCCGGGGCTTCCGAGCCACCCGCAGCACGAGCTCGCCGAGCGGCAGATGGACGGGCCGGGCTCCCTGATCTCCTTCGAGGTCAGGGGCGGCATCGAAGCCGGCACCCGCCTCCTCGACAGCGTCGAGCTCATGACCCTCGCGGTGTCCCTCGGCGGTATCGAGACCCTGATCCAGCACCCCTCGTCCATGACCCACGCCGCCATGGCGCACGAGGACCGCCTCGCCGCCGGCATCAGCGACGGCCTGGTCCGGGTCTCGATCGGCTGCGAGGACGCCGAGGACCTGATCGCCGACTTCGAGCAGGCGCTGAAGCAGGTTTGAGCCCGAATTCGGAATTCGGAATTCGGAATTCGGAATCTCCGTCCCACCCCCGGTGGTCGCTGAAGGCAGCCGGCATTCCGAATTCAAAATTCAGAATTCAAAATTCAGATCAGCGCGTCCTCCATCGGTCCGAGGCGCACGAGCTCGATGCGCCCGGGGTCGCTGACGCCGAGTCCGTAGCGTTCGCCGGCGAGCCGGATGTGGTGCGGCGGCGGCGTGATCGGGCG
>JALOKS010000295.1 GCA_025456385.1 Thermoanaerobaculales bacterium
GCGGCCCCGCGGGTCGAGAGCACCGCGGGGACCGTCCTGAGCAGGATCTTGAGGTCGAGCCACAGCGACCACTGGTCGATGTAGGCGAGGTCGAGGGCGATCCAGCGGTTGAAGTCGTCGAGCCCGGCGCGGCCCGAGACCTGCCACAGGCCGGTGATGCCGGGCTTCATCGACAGCCGCCGGCGCTGCCAGCGCTCGTAGTGCTCGACCTCCTCGGGGAGCGGCGGCCGCGGGCCGACCAGCGACATGTCGCCCTTGAGCACGTTGAGGAGCTGCGGCAGCTCGTCGAGCGACAACCGCCGCAGCACCCACCCGACCGCGGTGACGCGGGGGTCGCGCCGCGCCTTGAAGGCCGGGCCCTCGACCTCGTTGAGGTGTGCGACCTCGTCGAGGCGGCGGTCGGCGCCGAGGACCATGGTGCGGAACTTGAGCAGGGTGAAGCGGCGTCCGTTGAGGCCGCAGCGCTGCTGGGAGTAGAGCACCGGGCCGGGTGAGGAGAGCTTGATCGCGGCCGCGATCAGCGGCACGAGCGGCGCGGTCAGCAGCATTCCGGTGAGCGAGGCGGCGACGTCGCCGAGGCGCTTGACGAAGAGCGGGAAGGGCGACCCCGGCGTGGTCGTGAAGGTCAGCAGCGGGATGCCCTCGAGCTCCTCGAGCAGCACCCGCGCCTTGAGGTGCGGGAAGAAGAGCGCCACCCGGGCACGGATGCCGAGCTCGGAGCAGAGCAGGAAGCTCTCCTCGAACTCCTCGAGCTGGCGCCGCGAGAGGACGAAGAAGACCTCGTCGACCACCTCCTGCTGGAGGATGCGCGGCAGCTCGTCCGCGGTGCCGAGCACCGGCAGGCCGTTGACCTCGCTGCCGTGGTCGCCGTTGGGCGCCACGAAGCCGAGCAGCCGGAGCCCCCAGTGCGGGTGCTCGGCGATGATCCGCGCCACCTCCTCGGCGCGCGGGTTGATGCCGACGATCAGCAGCGTGCGGTAGTTGGCGCCGCCGCTGCGCACCCGACGCGCGATCAGGCGCAGCGCCAGCTTTTCGGCGAGCAGCAGGCCGAGGTTGATGAGGGCGAAGAGCACCAGGAAGGGCCGCGACACGAAGTCGAGCCGCAGCAGCCAGCCGGCGGCGGCGAGGGTCAGGGTGCCGGCGCCCACCACCTGCACGACCTGCCACGCCTCGGCGGCGAGCGCGACCGTGCGCCGCGAGGTGTAGGCCTCGCGGGTCACCAGCAGCAGGGTCCAGATCGCGAGCACCAGCGGCAGCAGGCCGAGGTAGCGGGACAGCGGGTAGAGCTCGGTTGCGAACAGCGACGGCAGGAGCCGCGGGCCGAGGTGCGAGCGCAGCCACCAGGCGAGGAGGAAGGCGAGGGTCGTGAGGACCAGGTCGATGGTCCACACCCAGTAGGCGATGGCGCGCGCCCGCTCCTTCAGCACAGGCCCCCCAGCAGCTCCTCGTAGGCGTCGGCGACCGCCGACCAGCGGTAGCGCTCGGCGACCCGCCGCCGCGCCCGCTCGCGCATGGACCCCAGCTCGGCCTCGTCGCCGAGCAGCCGCGACAGCAACTCCTCGAGGCGCGGCTGGCGGTCGAAGCGGAAGGGCTGACCGGCGCCGCCGGCGACCTCGCGGTTCTCCGGGGTGTCATAGTACAGCACCGGGCGCCCGGCCCCCATCGCCTCGACCAGCGCCGGGTGGGTGCCGCCGATCTCGGTGGCGTGGATGTAGAGGCGGCAGTTGAAGAGCAGCTGGCGGTAGCCCTCGCCGTAGATAGGGCCCGGCAGCAGGACGCGGGGGTCGGCGAGCTCGCGCACCCGGCGGGCGAGGCCCGGGGCGTAGGGCGCGCCGCCGACCATGGCGAGGGGCAGCTCGCCGGCGACCCGCCGGTAGGCCTCGACCACGCGGTCGGGGTTGTTCTCGGGCTCGAAGCGCGAGACGTAGAGCAGGTACGTCCCCGGCTCGAGGCCGAGCGCGGCAAGCGTTTCCGTGCCCGCCGGCGGCTCGAGGTCGCCGCCGTAGACGATCATGTGCGAGCTCACCCCGTAGGCGCGGCGGTAGTAGCGGCGGATGACCTCGGCGTCGGTCACCAGGGCGTCGGGCAGCCGCGCGGCGAGGCGCTCGCAGACGCGGTAGTAGCTGCGCCCGGCGAGGCCCCACTTGCGGCGCTTGCGCTCGAGGCCGTCGACGTTGAGTGCGACCGGCGTCCCGGCGAGCTGCAGGATGCGCACGAAGGGCGCGTTGGCGGCGTTGCAGAGGAGGGCGGCGTCAAAGCCGCGGCGCGCCGCGTGGAGGGCGGCGAGGAAGGTGTTGGAGACGGTCTCGAGGTGCTTGCTGCGCAGCGAGGGCAGCACCACCAGCCGCATCCCGCGGTGCGTGCCGAGGGCGGGGTCGATGAAGCCGCGGCGACCGTAGACCGTGACCTCGTGGCCGCGCGCGGCGAGGTGCGCACCGAGCTCCTCGGCGAAGGTCTCGAAGCCGCCGTAGTTGGCCGGGACCCCGCGGGTGCCGATGATCGCGAGCTTCACGGGGCCGCCACCTCCTCCACCCGCCCCCGTCTACGGAACCAGCGCGCGATCCGTCGCGATCCGGCCGTGCGCCGGCCGAGGACCCAGCGCCGCCGCGCGAGCGCGTCGCCGCGCAGCCGCCACGCCTCGGCCAGGCCGGGGAGCGAGCCGCGCTCGACGCTCAGGCAGGCGCCGAGCACCAGCAGGTCGCGGAGCAGCCACCACGGCAGGCAGCGCAGGTGCCAGCCGAGGTCGGCGCAGTGGGCGCGCAGCAGGAAGCGGTTGCGCACCGAGTGGCGGTTGATGTCACTGCGGCCGCGGCGGCCGTCCTCCGGCCGCAGGCCGCGGCGGTGGGCGGCGACCGCGTCGGGGACGTAGAGGGAGCGCCAGCCGCGGAGCTGCAGCCGCCACGCGAGCTCGGCGTCCTCGCGATAGGCGAAGAACGACTCGGCGAGCACCTCGTTCCCGGGGTAGGCGACGTCGGTGAGGGCCGCGCGGCGGTAGAGGGTCGCCGCCCCGGTGCCGCCGAAGACCCAGGCGGGACGGGCGAAGGACCCGTCGTCCGGGAGACCGGCGCCGCGGTCGAGGTGGCGGCCCGCAGCCGTCACCACCATGCCGGCGGCGTCGAGGATGCCGGTGGCGCGCAGCTCGGGCCCCTCGGCGCGCAGCAGGCGCGGGGTCGCGGCGCCGATGCGCGCCGCCTCGGGCCGCGTCGCGACCGCCGCGAGCAGGCGCTCCACGAGGTCGGTCCGCGGGGCGCAGTCGGGGTTGAGGAGCAACGCCCACGCGCCGTCGCCAGCGCGCAGGCCGCGGTTGGCGGCGGCGGCGAAGCCGGTGTTGACGGGCTCGCGCACGAGCTCGAGCGGGAGGCCGATCCCCCGCGCTGCGGCGACCTCCGCCGAACCGTCGCCGGAGGCGTTGTCGACCACGACCACGCTCCGCGGCGGCGGCTGCAGCGCGGCCACCGCGCCGAGGCAAGCCCCCAGGGTGTCGGCGTGGTTGTAGGCGACGACGATCACGTCGTAGGAATCGCGTGCGGGCACGGCCTCATCTTGGCACAGGGTGGAGGAATGAGGAATGAGGAATGAGGAATGAGGAATGAGGAATGAGGAGTACCTGCTCGCCGGTGCCAGGCCGCTCGGTATACTTCCGAGGATGTCCTCGATCCCATCATTGACGGGCGGCGCCGCCGCGGGAAGCCCGTGGCGCTGAGGGGCCTCGCCTCGACGGCCGGCTTCGGGCTGCTGGCGGCGGTCCTCGCCGGCGTCGGCGCGCTGCCCCGCGGCGAGGCGGCGTGGGCGGCGGCGGCGGTCGCCCTCG
>JALOKS010000296.1 GCA_025456385.1 Thermoanaerobaculales bacterium
GTCGATCACGACCACGACGCCCGGCGCCGCCGGCGCGAGGGCGGCACGCGCGAGCTCGAAGCCCGCCCGGTCGAAGCTGAAGCGGGTGCCGAAGTCGCCTTCGCCGCGCTCGACCCGGCGGGCGATCCCGGCCTCCCTGCCGCTGCCGAGATCCCGCACTCTGAAGCCGACCTTGCGTCCGTCCACCACCTCGCCGAGCTGGATGAAGCCCACGACCGTGTGGCCGGCGCCGGCGAGGCGCCCTGCGAGCTCCAACGCCGTCGTTGTCTTGCCGCCGTCCGGCGGTCCCGTCACCACCACCGTCCGGACCGCCGCGGACAGCGTCACCCCGGGCCGGGTCAGGGCCGCGTGGCCACGCAGCGCGGCCGCGGCCGCCGCCTCCTCGGCGATACGGGCGGTGTGGGCGAGCAGGGCCTCGCCCGCCCCCGGCAGCCGCAGCAGCAGGTCGCGCACCCGCGGGTGGCGCACGCGGTGCGCGATCCAGGCCTCGCCGGCCGCCTCGGCGATGTGCGGCATGGCGTTGAGGGCGAGGCCGAGAACCAGCCCGAGGCGGCGGAAGCCCACCCGCTCGGCGAGCCCGAGCAGGGCTTCGGCGTCGACCGCGCGCACCAGGACCGCGGCCGCCGAGCTCAGCACCAGCAGACGCAGCAGCACCTGGCCGCCGCTCTCGAGGCCGCGCAGCGGCCCCGCCGACCACGCGACCACGGCCGCCGCCACAGCGGCGGCGAAGGCGATCCCGAGGACGACGCCGATCCGGAGGCCGGCCCGCAGCGCCGGCGGGTCGACGATCCAGGCCGCCGCCAGCGCTGCGATCGCCGCCGGCAGCGCCACCAGCGGCGACGCGAACAGCACGGTGAGCGTCGACAGTGCGAGCAGCACCGCGGCGACGGGGTTCATGACCGCGCTCCCAGGCGCCGCGCCACCCGGCCCGCGACCCACCAGGCCCACAGCCCGCCCGCCGCGCCGACCGCTCCGTAGAGCGCCACCACCGCGCCGACGACCGCCGCCGGCCGCAGCCCGCCGAGCCCGACCGCGGCGGCGGCCGCAGCCATCAGGTCGAGTGCCGCGCGCATCGCCTCGGCGCCGGCCACGACCCAGGTCATGGCGAGCTTCTGCAGCGGGTTCGTCGCCAGCGTCACCGCGCCGCCCAGCGCGGCTCCGACCGCACGCCCGCCGCTCGCGGTCATCGCCACCTCGACCGCGAGCGCCTGGACCGCGATGCCGATCAGAGGGCCGGGGTAGAGGCCGCCGAGGGTGAAGACCTTGAGGAACATCGCGACCACGCCCGCGAGCAGGCAGACCCCGGGGCGCGGCTGCAGCCGGCGCAGGCACAGCAGGCACAGCAGGCCGGCGAGGCCCATGAGGGTGCCGCGCAGCGGCAGCTTCGCGAGGTGCGCGGCGGTGCCGAGGCTCGCCTCGAGCGCGCCCCAGAGGGCCCCGTACAGCGCCGCGTAGGTCCACGGGCGGACGTCCCTCACCCGGCCACCTCCTCGAGCCGGCGATCCGCGATCCGCAGGTGGCGGTGGGCGGCGCCCGCGAGCTCCGGGCGGTGTGAGATCACGAGGTAGGCGCGGCCCTTCGCCGCGCGGCGGTGCACGAGCTCGACGAAGGCTCCCAGATCCTCGGGGTCGAGGCCCTGCGCCGGCTCGTCGACGATCATGAAGGGCGGCCGCCGCAGGTCGAGAGCGGCGTGCACCAGGCGCTGGCGCTCGCCCCGCGACAGGGTCCACGGGGCGCGCGCCGCGAGGTGCTCGAGGCGGTGGCGGCGCAGCACGCGGGCGGTCTCCGCCGCTGCCGAGCCGGACGCGGTCACCTCCTCCGCAACCGTCCCGCCGAAGAGCTGGAGCTCGGCCGAGGGCAGCATCAGCGCGCCCCTGCCCTCGCGCCGCAGGGTGCCGGCCGCCGGCCTCTGGAAGCCCGCGAGCACGCGCGCGAGCGTCGACTTGCCGGCGCCGTTCGGGCCGCTCAGCAGCACGACCTCACCCGCCCGCAGCTCGAGCTCGACGCCGGACACCAAGGGCACGCCGTTCCGCGCCACGGCGAGCCCGGAGGCCGAGAGCACGGGTCCGCCCGGGTGCCAACTGGGCGCGGCGAAGCTCGGCGGCAGCGGCCGGCCGCAGGGCGCGAGCACGCCGCCGGCAAGGCGCAGCCAGCGGCCCGCCGATGGGTCCAGACGCCAGCCCGCCTGCTCGTTGATCAGGAAGGAGGCGCCTCGCCGCGCGGCCTCCGCGAGCAGCTGGACGAGCGCCGCGACCCCGCCCGCGTCGAGGTGGGCCGTCGGCTCGTCGAGAAGCACCGGCCGCGGGCTCGCCGCGAGGGCCGCGACGAGGGCGACCCGCTGCCGCTGGCCCGACGAGAGCTCGGTGATGCGGCTGGCCGCCAGCCTCTCGACGCCGAGAACCTCCGCCGCCCGCTGCAGGGTATCGCCATCGTGAAGGCGGCTGGCGGCCGCGAGCTCGTGCGCCACCGTCGGCAGGAAGAGCTGCGCGTCGGGTCGATCGAGGCAGGTGCCCAGGAGGTGCGCCCGCTGCCCCGGGTCGATGCCGACGAGCGACTCGCCATCGAGCCGCAGCTCGCCCCGCAGCTCCGCCGTGCGCAGCCAGGGCACGAGCCCGCTGAGGGCGCCGAGGAGGGTCGTCTTCCCGGCCCCCGAACGGCCGCAGACACCGGCCACCGTACCCGGCTCCAGCCGCAGGTCGAGGCCCTCGAGAACCGGCCGCGCCTCGCCCGGCAGGCGCACGGAGAGGCCCTCCGCCTCGAGGAGGTGGGCTGCGGGGCGCCGTCTCGGATGAAGCATCGCCACGGTGGATCACTACCCCGCCGCGCGGGTGATGTCAACGAAGGGGTGTCATGGGACGGCAGGACGCGAGCTTCGGCGCCTGGGTGCTGTAGATTGGAGCGGCACACGCCGGAGAGGTCACGACGACATGAAGACGACGACCGCATGCCTCGCAGCCCTGGCCCTCGGAAGCACGCTCGCCGCCTGCTCGAGCCCGACCCCGGCCCCTGAGCCGACGACCGCGGGAGCCCCGCCGGCGGCGGCCCCCGCACCGGCACCGGCGGACGGCGGCACGGTCACGGCGCCGTCCACTCCGGCGGACCTCGTCGGCCGGTGGATCCTGGTCGCCGTCGACGGCGCGCCGGTGCCCGAGCTCGGCAGGGTCCCGACGCTCGAGATCGCCGAGGACGGCAGCGCCGGCGGCGTCGGCGGCGTCAACCGCTTCCGCACGCAGCTGCAGGCGGCGGACGGGCGCCTCGCCTTCGGCGAGACCGCGGCCACCAAAATGGCCGGCCCTCCGGCGGCGATGGAACTCGAGGCCGCATACCTGACCCGGCTCCAGAAGGTCACCGGCTTCACGGTCGAGGGCGGCACGCTGCGACTGTTCAGCGGCGAGGATGAACTCCTGCGATTCACGCGGACCGAGGAGTGAGACCATGAACCAGGCCCAACCGTCGCCCCCCAGCCAGCTCCGCCGCGCGGTTGCGGCCGCGGTCCTCGCCATCGTGATCGCGGCCACCCCGGGCTGCGCTTCCGCCCCGACCGCCACAGCACCGGAAGCGCCCGCAGCCGATCCCGCGGCGGCGGCCCCAGGACCTGAGAGCGCCCCACCCTCAGGCCTCGTCAGCGGCACCGCCACCTACCTGGAGCGCATCGCGTTGCCGGCCCGCTTCGTCGGCGAGCTGCCCTGCGCCGACTGCCCGGGCATCCACTACCGCCTCGACCTCCTCGAGGATCGGGTCTTCGTGCTGCGCATGACCTACCTCGGGCGGGGCGCGGGCGCGGTGCACGACCTCATCGGCGCCGATCTTCTTCCGCGTCGTCGACGACGGCATCCTGCGCAAGCTCGACATCGAGGGCCGCGACATCGAGTCCACGCTGAACTACGACCTGCGGCGCGAGGACGATCTCGAGCCGATCGAACCACGGCTCACGATGCGCGGCATGTACCGCTCCATGGCGGACGCGGCTCTCTTCGAGGAATGCCTGTCCGGGCGCCGCTTTCCGGTCGCCCAAGAGGCCGAGAGCGCCACCCTGGAGCGGGCCTATCTGGAAGCCCAGGACCTGCCCGGCGAGCCGCTGCTGGTGTCGCTGCAGGGACTGATCGCCCAGCGACCAGCCATGAAGGGCGACACCATGGTTATGAGCCTGGTGCCCGAGCGCTTCATCGGTGTGTGGCCCGGCGAGACCTGCGGCCCTCGGATGGCCAGCGTCGAGCTCGAGAACACGTACTGGAAGCTGACCAGACTCGGCGACGAGCCGGTGATCGTCGGCGAGCGCCAGCGCGAGCCTCACCTCGTCCTGCACCAGCAGGACGGGCGGGTGGCGGCCTTCGGCGGCTGCAACCGGATGTCCGGCGGCTACACCCGCGACGGGAGCTCGATCGAGTTTTCGCAGCTGGCGAGCACGATGATGGCCTGCCCGGAGGGCATGGAGACCGAGCAGGGCTTCGCGGCGGCGCTCGGGCGGGCGCGGAGCTTCCG
>JALOKS010000297.1 GCA_025456385.1 Thermoanaerobaculales bacterium
TGACCGGGACCGGCTGGACGGTGAGGTCGTGCTCGAGTCGGCGCGAGACGGAAGTGGTCGCGTCTCGGCCTCGATGTTCTTCGAGGGCGAGTTTCCCACAGTGGCCGATCGCATCGGCAAGCTCGGCGCGTTGACCTGGCGGCAGGAGGCGGTGATCGACATCCCGAGCCGGAGCGTTGAGGTGACCGACCTGGAGGTGGGTCTGACGGATGCCGCCGGCACTCGCTTTCTCGAGCTCGCGAGCACGCGGCCATTCAAGGTCGCGGCGGTGCCGTTCGCGGTCAGCGTCGACGGCGGCTCCCCGGAGATCCTGCGCGCCACCGTCACGCCGCTCGAGCTGCAGCAGCTGTTTCCGCAGATACTCGGATTCCAGCTCGAAGGAGTGATGCCGAAGGGTCAGTTCGTCGGCCGCGTGGAGGACGGCGGGATCCTGCTGGCGGCCGAGGACCCGCTGGTGTTCCGAGACGTCTCCGTGCGCTGGCAGGAGGCGGCCCTCCTCGACCGGGTCACCGTCGGTCTCCGCTACCAGGTCCTGTACTCGGCCGCGGGCCTGCAGGCACGATCCATCGACTTCACCACCCTGGGCCCGCACGGGACGCCGATCGCCGACGCGACGCTGCGGGCGGTGATGCCGCTGCGCGACCGCTCCGCGCTCGAGAGCCTGCACTTCGAGGTCGTCGCCAACCTCCAGCCCCTGACGAGGCAGCCCATCTTTCGCGGACTGCCGGAGTTTCTTGAGGGTACCATCGGCGGTTCCATCGAGATGTCGTTCGGTGACCGCTCGTCGCTCGCAGGCTCGCTCGCGCTGCGGGGCGCACGGATCGAGGACACCGGCGTGCTGCCCGATGTGGATGCGTCTCTGGAAGTCGTCGGGGTGACTGGCGAGCGGCTCGGGGTGGCGGCGCCGCTCCGCCTGAGCTCCGATAACGGGATCTCGGACCTGCGTTTCGCGGGAGAGGTCGTCCGGAGCGGCGAGGCGGTCGAGTTCGAAGCGGCACTGACCGGCGACCGGCTCGTCGTGCCCGACGTGATGCGCTTTGTGAACCTGATGTCGTCGCCGGCCTCCGAGGGCGAGCCGAGCCAAACCCGCGAGGCTGCCGGCTCCGACTTCCAGGAGCGGTGGTCGAAGACGGCCATTGACCAGCTCAGAGAGCAGAGCGACGAGGCTCCGTTCTGGGGTCGCGGCGTTTCAGGGCGCGCGATGATCGGCCTCGGTTCGATGGAGTTCGCGCGGTACGCTGTCACGGGAGTTCATGGAGAGCTCCATGTCGATCCTGCGCAGATCGGCATACGCGAGGTCGAGGCGTCGCTGTTGGGCGCCCGGCTGACGGCCGCCGGCGGTCTGACCTTCGATGAGGCGGCGGAGACGCCGTACGCGCTTCAATTTCGATCGAGCTTCGAGGGCCTGGACCTCGGCGCGCTGTTCCGCGCCGTCGATCCGGAGGCGCCGCCGACCCTGGAGGGCGTGTTCGCGGTCCACACTGTCGCATCCGGCCAGGGCCGCAACCTCGCCGACCTCGGCCTCGGCACCCTCGGTTCGGTGCGGGTGAGCGGCCGCGACGGAGTTTTCCGTGGCCTCGCCGGTCAGTTCGGGCTCGCCCGCACCGGCGCCAAGGTGATCGGCTTCCTGACCTTCTCGAAGCAGCTCAAGGCCGTCAGCCGCCTCCTCGGCGAGCTCGAGAACCTCGAGTTCGAGACCTTCGACCTCGAGCTCGCGCGTGAGACGCCGCGCCGCTTCGGCATCTCCGAGCTCCGCGTCGTGTCGCCGCTCGCCGTCATCGACGGCCGCGGCGGCGTCGAGGTGGAGCCCGGCATCCCGCTTGCCCTCAGCCCCCTCGACATGACCCTGGACATGGCGACGCACGGCGACTTGACCATCCTCTTCGACGGCCTCGGCCTGCTCGGGCCCGACGAGAACGCCGCCGGGTATCGGCCGCTCACCCGACCGGTGACGGTGGGTGGGACCGTGTCCGCGCCCGACACCAGCGAGCTCTATGAGATGCTCGACGAGGCGGCTACCGACTCCAAGGGCGTCGTCGGCGTCGCCATGCGCACGGTCAACAAGAAGCTGCAGAAGGACCGGTAGCCTGAGCGGTACCAGAGCGGTACCGCGCACCTGGCTCTTTCACTCTTCGGACGAGCGCCGATCACGAGTTCGCTTTTCAGATCGGAACGGCGAGAGACGCGGTCCACCCACTCAGGGCGTGGCGGACACGACCTGCTCCACCAGCGCCCGCCCCTCGGGCGTGTCGGGGATGATGCCCGGTTTGACGAGGCGCTTCGTGAGCTCGACCCAGTTGGCATCCGCGGCAAAGATCTTGCGGAAGGTGGGCATGGCCGCTTCGAGCCGGCCGCTGGTGGCGAGGGTGACGGCCGCCCAGTACTCGACCTCGAGGTTGCCGGGCAGGAGCTCGGCGGCGCGGCCGTACTCGGCCATCGCGAGCTCGAGATCTCCGTGCTCGACGGCGAGGTCGCCGGCGTTCATGTGCTCGTAGGCGCGGTGCACGGTGAGCAGGCGCCCGAGCTCGGCGATCGGGGAGGGGTGGTCCTCGATCCGCAGCTCGAGCACGCGGTCGGCCCACGCTTGGCCGGTCGCCTCGCCCTTGACGATGAGCATGGCCGCCGACTGCTGGCCGCGGATGTCGCCGCCGACCGCCTGGGCGGCCGCGAGGGCGGCCAGCATGCGCTCGGCGAGCGCGCCGGTCGCACCCTCGAACGCCGCGGCCATCGCCGGCACCACCCGGTCGTTGAGCATCATGTTGGCCTGCACGCTGTAGCCCTCGCCCACGTGGTGGCCGGCGGCCTCGATGCACCTGGCGCCGGTGTGGGCGGCGACCCGACCCGCGGCGTCGACGAAGGCCACCTGGCGCACCTCGCGGCCCTCATCCACCGGCAGCAGGGCCGCGAGGGCATCGTTCGCCGACAGGCCGCTCTTCATGAGCGCGAGCCCGCGCGGCCCATAGGCGGGGTTGACGAAGCTCTGGGTGGCGATCGCGCCGACCCCCGCCTCGGCCCAGGTGACGATCGAGCCGACCGAGAACCAGTGCGACTGCACGGCGACGCCGAGCTCGCCGGTGGCTGCGTCGCGGGCGACGATCGAGTAGGTGTGGAGCGGGCGCTCGACGGCGCGCGCGGGGAGGGTGAAGCTGGCAACGAGCAGGCACAGAGCAATCCGGCGCATCACGACCTCCGTCCGACGATCTTCGGGCGCGATTCTAAACCCTTTTCATTTTCTGCCGCCGGCGCCAGCCGGACGCCGGCGGCAGAAAATGACCAGACGACCAAAGGCCCGGCCTCCGCAGCGGAGGCCGGGCCGGGAAGTCAGCGATGGCGTCCCTACCCGTTGAGCGCTTCGTGGACCCTGCCCACCATCTCGGGGCCGGGGCGCAGGGTCTTGTCGCCCTCGTCCTTCCACTTCGAGGGGCAGCCCTCGCTGGCCTTGCGCGAGAGGTAGATGTTGGCCTTGAACTTGCGCATCAGCTCGTCGATGTTGCGGCCCATGTTGTAGAAGTTGACCTCGGAGTTGAAGAGGGTGCCGTCGGGGCTGATGATGAAGGTGCCGCGCAGCGCGAGGCCGCTCGCCGGGTCGTAGACCCCGAACAGCCGCGACACCTTTCCGGTGGGATCGGCGCCCATCTGGTACCTCACCTCGGCGAGCTCCTTCTCATCCCGCTTCCACGCCAGGTGCACGAACTCGGTGTCGGTCGAAACGGTGATGAGCGCGGCGCCCATCTTCGCGAAGCGGTCCTGCTGCTCTGCCAGAGCAGCGAACTCGGTCGCTCAAACGAAGGTGAA
>JALOKS010000298.1 GCA_025456385.1 Thermoanaerobaculales bacterium
GGCCGCGGCGTCGTTGACGCCGTCGCCGACCATCGCGACCGGGCCCTCGACCGCCGCCGCGCGCACCGCCTCGAGCTTGTCCTCGGGCGACGCGCCGCCGCGCGACTCGGACGGATCGAGGCCGACCGCCCTCGCCACCGACTGCACCACGGCCGGGTGGTCGCCGGACAGGATCCGCGGCTCCCAGGCCGCGGCTCGGATGGCCGCGACCGCGGCGGCGCTGTCCGCGCGCAGCGGGTCGCCGAGACCCGCCGCCGCCTTCGGAACGCCGTCCACGACCACGAGCACCGGGCTCAGCCCGGCGCCGGCGCTGGCCGCGACCCAGTCCGCGGCCGCGGGAGGCAGGCCGCCGAGGCTGCGCTCGACGTAGGCCGCCGAGGCGACCAGCAGCCGCCGGCCTTGGACCACCCCTTCGACTCCGGCGCCGCGGATCTCGCGGACCCCCACTGCCGCGCCCGGGTCGCCGGCGCCCCCGGCAGCCGCCAGCGCGCGCGCGACGGGGTGCGCCGAGTGGCGCTCGAGGGCGGCGGCAGGCGCCCGCGCGTCCTCGTCGCCCCACCAGCGCACGACGGCGAGCCGGCCCTCGGTCAGGGTGCCGGTCTTGTCGAGAAGCATGAGCCCCGGCCGCGCCAGGCTCTCCAGCACGTCGCCGCCCTTGATCAGGATCCGCTGTCGGGCGGCGTGGCCGAGGGCGGCGCTCACCGCGAGCGGCGTCGCCAGGCCGAGAGCGCAGGGGCAGCTGACGATCAGCAGCGCGACCGCGTGCTGCACCGCGAGCTCGGGGTCGAGGCGCAGCCAGACGGCGAGTGTGATCGCGGCGAGGGCGAGCACCGCCGCCACGAACCAGCCCGAGATGCGGTCGGCGAGCCGCACCACCGGCGCCCGCCGCTGCGCGCCCTCCTCGACCAGACGCATGAGACGGCCGACCCGGGTGTCCTCACCCGTCGAGCGCACCTCGACCAGGAGGCGGCCCGAGAGGTTGAGGGTGCCTGCGTGCACCGGGTCCCCGGGCGCCGCCGGTTCGGGCCGCGACTCGCCGCTCAGCAGCGAGCGGTCGATCACGGACTCGCCCTCCAGAACGACGCCGTCGGCGGGCACCGAGTCGCCCGCCCGCAGCTCCACGACGGCGCCTGGCGCCAGCGCTTCGAGCGGCACCTCGCGCACGCCGCCGGCCTCGACCAGCCGCGCGGTCGACGGTGCGAGAGACAACATGAGCTCGGTCGAGCTCGCGGCCTTGAGCTGCTGGCGCCGCTGCAGGAAGCGGCCGACGAGGAGGAAGAAGATCAGCGCCGTCACCGAGTCGAAGTAGATCTCGCCCGCGCCGCGGACGGTGTTGAGCGCGCCCTGGAGCGAACCGGCGAGGATGCCGATCGCGATCGGGAGGTCCATGTGCAGGCTGCGGGTCCTCAGGGCGCCCCAGGCGCCGCGGTAGAACGCGCCGGCGCACCACAGCACCGAGGGCAGCGAGAGGCCGAGGCTGAGCCAGCGGAAGAGCGTGCGGTACTCGTCGCCGATGCCGTGGAAGTGGCCGCCGTAGAGGGCGAAGGCGATCAGCATCACGTTGCCCGCGATCGCTCCGGCCACTGCGATGCGCACCAGCAGCGCGCGCTCCTCGCGGCGCGCCAGGTCGCGCGCTGCGACGCCGCGGAAGGGGTGGGGCGTGTAGCCGATCGAGTCCAGGAAGCGGGCCACCGCCGACAGTGGCGTCTTCTGCGGGTCCCAGCTCACGGTCGCGAGCGCCCGCCCGAGGTCGAGCCGGACTTCGGCCACCCCGCCGACCACCACCGTCAGCTTCTCGACCAGCCACACGCAGGCCGCGCAGTGGACGCCCTCGAGATAGAGCTCCACCCGTGACAGCCCCGAGGGCAGCTCCCGGCAGTAGAGGCGGGTGAAGGCGGGGTCGTCGAACTCGACGAAGCTCTTGCCCGAGACATGCGCCGACTGCTCGGGCGCCTCGATGCGCCGCCGGATCTCGTAGTAGCCGTCGAGCCCGTGGCCGTGGATCACGTCGAAGGCCAGCCGGCAGCCCGCGCAGCAGAACTGGCGCTCGGCGCCGGCTTCGACGAGGCCGGCGGGGACGGGTAGGCCGCAGTGGGAGCAGGCGGGCGGCATGGCGGCGATTCTCTCACGGTGGAGCGGAGGGGCAGAGGGGCGGAGACCTGGCCGTTTCTCCGTGATCGCGGGAGGGCGGAGAGACGGGTCGGGTCGTGCGATCATGGTGTCACGATGGCCACGCGGAAAAGGCGACCGAAGCTCGAGGCCTTCAAGGCCCTGCTGCTCGAGCGCCCCGGTGCGACCGAGGATGCGGCCTTCGGCCCCGAGCACCTGAGCTACAAGGTCGGCGGCAAGCTCTTCGCCGTCCTGAGCTGGGACGAGGAGCCCATGCGCGTGGCCCTGAAGTGCGACCCGGTCAAGGTCGAGGTCCTGCGCAAGGTCTTCCCCGCCGTGCGCCCCGCTCCCTACTTCAACAAGCAGCACTGGAACCTGGTCATCCTCGACGGCAGCGTCCCGGGCGCCGAGCTCGAGGCCATGATCGACGAGTCCTACGCCCTGGTGGTCAAGGGTCTGACCAGGAAGCAGCGTGAGGCGATCCCGGTTCGGAAGAACACGTGACGCGATGGTCCATTTCGGAGCCCGCCAAAGGGCTCCGCCGCACCGGCGGAGGAGGAGAGATGAGAGCACTCCAGGTTGCGCTCTGCGTCGTCGCGGCCTTGGTCCTCGTCGCCTCGGCGGCCTTCGTGGGCTCGGTCGCGGGAGACGCGCTCTGGCGGGCGGGCGTCGCTGCCCTGCTGCTCGACGCGGTCTGCATCATGCTCTGGCCGCGGCGGTCGGGTGGACCGGAGGAGGGCCGAGGCCGCGGCTGAGGTCGACCGCGGGCACCCGCAGTGACCGCCGGCCAGGGAGGGAACGGTGGAGACAACGATCCGCGTCGAGGACCGGGGCCTGCGCCACCCCTTCTGGTGGGTGGGCCTCATCTTCTTCGCAGCCTGTTCGGCGGCAGCAGGCCTGAGCGGCGCCGGCGGCGCGGCGGTCGTGCTGGCCGGCCTCGCGCTGGCCTGCGGGCTCGGCCTCGCCGGGCGGACGACCATCGAGCTCGACGCCGAGAATCTCACGGTGCGCAGCGCAACCGGCAGGCATCGGATCGCATGGGACGAGGTCGAGCGGGTCGAGACCGACGGGGCTCGTCTGGTCCTGATCGGTGGGGGGAAACAACTGCCGCTCTCGCCCGCTGCCTGGAGCGGCGAGGACGGGCTGGCCGCGCGGACCTTCGTCGAGCGGGAGATCGCCGATCGCGGGCTGCCCACCAGCTTCAACCCACGTGCATCGAGGATGCCGTTTCGCGGCACGAGGATGAGTTGAGGTGCCGGGTACCTCTGGCCGATCGATAGGATGGTTGCGAAGGCACTGATGGAGAGAGCTGGCAGGAGTTTCGAAGGGGGGTATCCTGAGCTCCAGAGATCTGCAGCGCGGTGCCTTGCAGGTAATGTTCTTGGCACCACGATATTCGAGGGCCGTGCTGCACCTCAGGGGTTGGGACTGCCGGGCGGCCAGATGCAGAAGTACATGGACGACGTGGGCTTCGCGGACCGGATCAGTGGTGTCGATCGCGCGATCACAAAGCGGGCGAATTGGGTGGAGGGGAGGTAACATCATAACCCCCGTACCTGGCACCATGACGGGTCCGCCGAAATCGGACCGTGAGGCACGCATGGAAGGCAAGATGCAAACCGTCCACGTCTACGCAGCCATCGGTCGTTTCAAGTCCTGGGACGA
>JALOKS010000299.1 GCA_025456385.1 Thermoanaerobaculales bacterium
GGAGCAGGCGCTGCCGGTGCAGTGGCGCGGCGAGCTTCTCAACGCCGCCCGACAGCTGGACGAGGCCCGCGGCGCGTACATCGACGGCGCCTGGGACGAGGCCCTGTCGCTCGCGGAGGGTGCAATGCGCCGCTTCCAGGCCCTCGCCGGAGCCGGCGGGCGGGAGCTGGTCGGCGCCGGCCAGTTCTTCTCCCTCGAGGGAAGGGTCGAGATCCAGCGCGCGGGTCAGACGGCGTGGGACGGAGCCCGGCCCAGGCAACCCGTGTTCAACGGCGATTTCGTCCGCACCGGCCGCGACGGCGCCGCCGAGCTCCTGTTCGCCGACGGCAGCCTCTACCGGGTGGCTCCGAACTCCCTGCTCGAGGTCCATCACCAGGCCACCGAGCAGTCCGCGAGAAGCGTCAAGATGGTGGTCGGCCGGATCAACGTCTACACCTCGGGCACGCCGTCCACGGTCACCACCGACACGATGGAGACCGAGATCGATCGCGACAGCCGCGTCGCCGTCGACGTCGGGGCCGAGGACCAGGCGACCACGGTGTCCGCCTTCCAGGGCTCGGCGCGCGTGCGCAGCAGCAGCGGCGACGAGGTGGTGGTGCGCGAGCTGCAGGCGGTGGCGACGACCGCCGGCGGCGCGATGTCTGCCACGCGCGAGATCCCCGCAGCGCCTCTGGCGGTGAGCCCGCAGAACAACGTCGGCTTCGACGTCAGCAAGCGCCAGGTCATCGAGCTCGCCTGGAGAGGCCGGCCGGTCGCCGGCACGGCCCACCTGCAGGTCAGCCGCTCCAAGAACTTCGAGGACGGGCAGCTCGACGTCGACGCGTCCGGCCTCGCCAAGGACGCCGTGCGGCTGCGCCTCGTCGCTCCCGGGACCTACTTCTGGCGGGTCGCCTGCCGCACGGCCGACTCGCCGCCCTCGGAGTGGAGCACGGTGCGGCGCTTCCGGGTCTTCACGGTCCCCACCCAGCAGGTGCTCGCCGACACCACGCCGCCGGATCTCCAGCTCCAGCCGCCGCAACAGCTCGGCCACATGTTCATCATCGAGGGCGCCACCGAGACGAGTGCGACCGTGACGGTGAACGGCGAGCGGGTGGAGCTCGGGGCCGGGGGCAGGTTCCGCAAGACCGTCGAGATCCGGAACTCGGGTTGGAACGATATCCTGATCGTCGCCACGGATCCCGTCGGCAACCGCATGGAGCGCCGGGAACGCGTGTTCGTGGAGGTCTATTGATGAACCTGTCCGGCCTTCTCGGGCTGTTGTCCTCGGATCTCGCCATCGACCTCGGCACCGCCACGACCCTGGTCTACGTGCGCGGCCGCGGCATCGCGGTGGTCGAGCCCTCGATCGTCGCGGTCAACCGCATCACCAACCGCGTGGAGGCCGTGGGCGCCAAGGCCAAAGAGATGCTCGGCAAGACACCGAGCAACATCCAGGCGATCCGCCCGATGAAGGACGGCGTGATTGCGGATTTCGAGGTCACGGAGAAGATGCTCGAGCACTTCATCCGCAAGGCCCACGGGCGCTCCTTCCTGGTGCGGCCGCGGATCATCATTTCGGTGCCGTCGGAGATCACCCAGGTCGAGAAGCGAGCCGTCAAGGACACGGCCTTGAAGGCCGGGGCGAGCGAGGTCTACCTCATCGAGCAGGCCACCGCGGCGGCCATCGGCGCCGGCCTGCCGATCACCGAGCCCTCCGGCAACATGATCGTCGACATCGGCGGCGGCACGACCGACGTCGCTGTGATCTCGCTCGCCGGCGTCGTCTACTCGCGATCGGTCAGAGTCGCCGGCAACGAGATGGACGAGGCGATCATCCACTACCTGAAGAAGAAGTACAACCTGCTGCTCGGCGAGCGAACGGCGGAGCAGATCAAGATCGCGATCGGATCGGCGTACCCCCTGGACGAGCCTCTGTCGATGGAGGTCAAGGGTCGGGACCTGGTCGAGGGTGTCCCCAAGAACCTCACCATCACCGATGAAGAGATCCGTGAGGCACTGACGGAGATCGTGTCGACCATCGTCGACACCGTCCGCAACGCGCTCGAGCAGACGCCGCCCGAGCTGTCGGCCGACATCATGGACAAGGGCATCATCCTCGCCGGCGGCGGCTCGCTGCTGAAGAACCTCGACAAGCGGCTGCGCGAGGAAACCGGCCTTCCGGTCGCCCACTGCGAGGATCCGGGCTCGGCCGTGGTCCGCGGCACCGGCATGATGCTCACCAACATCGACCTGCTGCGCAAGATCGCCATCGACTGAGGGCCGCCGCGCCGGCCCGGCCATCGGGTTATGATGGCGGCGTGTCCAAGCACCCGCTGCTGCGCCGTCGCTCGCCAGGCGGCGGTGGACCGGCGAGCTGCGCATGGTAGCCGTGTCGCGGTCGCTCGTCCTGCGCACCCTGCTGGTGTGGGCTGCCCTCGAAACCGCGGCAGCCTGGCAGGTGCGGACCGCCGACGGCAGCCCTCTCGTGCTGTCGTGGCTGCGGGCTCTCCTCGAACCCGTGTCCTGGGTCGCGGGCCGCGGCGGCGAACTCGCGGGCGACGTCGGCCGCGGCGCCGGCGACCTGCGCCGGGTCGTGGTCGAAAACCGCCTGCTGCGCCTCGAGCTCGAGGCGCTGCGGGCGCGCGACCTCCTGCTGTCCGAGGATCTCGCGGCGCAGCGCGAGCTGCGGCTGCTCGCCCGCGACAGCGCCCTCTTTTCCGCGACCGCGATCGCCGCCCGCTGCATCTTTCGCGATCTCCCGGCCGGCACCATGGAGGTCCGCACCGCGACCGAGGTGCAGGTGCGCCGCGACGCACCCGCGGTCACCAGCGGCGGTCTGGTCGGGCGGGTCGTGCGGAGCGAAGGCCGCCGTCACTGGCTGCAGCTCATCACCCATCAGGCGGCGGCCGCCGCCGTGCAGACGCCCGATGCCGAGGTGCAGGGCCTGGTGCTCGGCGGCGGCGGCACGCTGAGCGTGGCCTACGTGCCGCGCCAGGCCAGGCTCGAGCGCGAGACCGTGCTGCTGTCGAGCGGAGGCGACGGGATCTTCCCCCCCGGAATCCCGACCGCGAGGGTGGTGCGGATCCGCGAGACGAGTGAGCCCTTCCTCGAGATCGGCGCCGTGCCGGCGGCCGACCTGCAGTCGGTCCGCGTGGTCCTCCTGCTGCCGGAGTGGTCGCGGCGCGGCGGCTAGGGGGCGGCGGATGCACGCGAGATGGATCCTCCCGGTCCTGCTGACCCTTGCCGCGCAGCGCCTGCTGGGCCTGCCCGGCCTGCCGGCGTGGGCCGCCGACCCGCTGCTGCCGGCGGTGTGGATCGTCGCCGCTGCGCTGCGCAGCCGCGAGCGGCCGTGGCCGCTCGCGGCTCTCCTCATCGGACTCGCCTTGGACATCGTGCAGGAGCCGGTCGTCGGCCCGGGCGGGATCGCGTGGAGCGCGGCCGCGCTGGCACTCAACGGCCTCGCCGGAGTGGTCGCCGACCGCTCGGCGAAGGCGTGGGCCGGTTTCGGCGCGACGGCGGGCGCGCTCGTCACCCTCGTCCATCACCTCGCCGTCCTGCCGCTCGGCCTCGGCTCCTCCCTGAGCGCGGCGCAGGTGCTCCGCACGGCGGTCTTCACCGGCGCCTGGTGCGGGCTGGTGGGTCTGGTGTTCGCCCTCGATCTGCCGCAGCGCTGGCGGACGCTGCGCGCGCGCAGGCTGCGCTGATCCCATGGAGCTGCGCGAGGACACCTCCCTGATCCGGCGCCGCACCGCAGTCCTCCTGCTGCTGGTCTTCGCCGCTCTCGG
>JALOKS010000053.1 GCA_025456385.1 Thermoanaerobaculales bacterium
CAGCACGTAGGCGACGCGGCTGCCGTCGGGCGAGGGCTGCGGGTCGGAGACCCGCTCCATCGCCACCAGGTCCTGCACCGTGAAGGGGCGCAGCTCGGCTGCGGCGAGCCACGGCGCGACCACGAGCGCCGCGACGGTGGCAGCGAAGCGATGACACATGAGAGCCTCCCCGCTCGCGGTGGCGAGCCGGCTCATGCTAACGCACCCGAAGCCCGGGCAGCGCCTCGGCCAATGCCCTGCAGCCTGACGGACAGGGGGAGGTCAGCTGTGGGAGGACCAGGTCGAAAGATCCCCAGACTCCAGGCCGCTGCGAAACACGGCGTCCACCGGGGCAGTCTCGTCCGGAGCGGCACCTGATGCCGCTGGGTCCTCCATGCTCGGCGCGATCTCGGGGCCTTCCTCGAAGTCCCAGGCCGTGAGAACTTTGGGGCGAGCGGGCCCGAGGTGGTGTTGGCTTGACTCGCTGCCGCGCCACAGGGCCGAGCCCATCCCGATCGCAGCAATCAGCCCGGCGGCGGCCGCGAGAGACCACCAGCCGCCCCTGCGGCGAGCTGGCGGAGAGAAGTCAGCGAAGGCCCCTGCCACCGCAGCGTCGATGTCGGCGAGCATCCGGGGATCGAACGCCTCTGCCCACAATCGACCACAGTCCGCACAGCGCTGCCGCAGCTCTTCTGCTTCCGCGGCAGCAGTCCCTTCGAGACTGCCGCGCGCCAGCTCGAGCATCAGCTCATCGTGGGCAGGGCACCGGCGCACTGTTTCACGTCCTCCACTCCCTAGGACGCCGGCGGCGGCTTCAGGTAACGCGCCCGCTGGTTCTCACTGGGCATTGCCGCGGCGAAGGCTGTCTAGCCGAGCCCGCAGCCGCTTCCGGATCCGCAGCACCCGCATCTTGAGGGCATCTGGACTGATCCCGAGATCGGTCGCCAGGCTGTCCACCGACGCCCCCTCGGCTCGCGCGACGAGCAGCCGCACCGCCTCTGCGTCCTCGCGCGCGAGAGCTGCCAGCATCAGACGCAGCTCGGCAAGCCGCTCACTGCGCTGCTGCGGGTCGTCGTGCCCCTCGAGCTCCAGCGCCTGCCCGAGGTCCTCCTCGCGACGTACCGCGAGCCTCCGAAGGTGGTCCCGTGCGGCGTTGGCCGCCACCCGCCGCAGCCACGCCGGGAAGGCGCGTGGATCCTCGATCGTGCCCAGCCGCTGCCAGGCCCGCAGCGCGACGTCCTGAGCGAGGTCACGGGCAGTCTCCGGACAGCGCACCCCACAGGCGAAGAGGGTCGAGACGACGGCGCCGCGGTGCAGATCCACCAGCTCCCGGAAGGCGGCCGCATCGCCGCGACGCGCCCGGCGCACCAGCAGAGCGATGTCCTCCCACTGCGACCCTTCAGCCATCCCTTCCACGATAGACGACTTTTGATCTCGAGAGTCATCCGGGCCGCCGTGCTACATTCTGCCGACACATGACCGGTGCCGGCCGTCTCCCGCGCCTGCTCGAAAGCCCCCGGCCCGCCCACCTCGTCCTCAGGGACGGCACGGTGTTCGCGGGCTGGGCCGCAGGCGCCGCCGCCGTGGTCGAGGGCGAGGTGGTCTTCAACACCTCGATGAGCGGCTATCAGGAGATGCTCACCGACCCCTCCTACCACGGCCAGATCCTCACGCTGACCACCGCCCACGTCGGCCAGGTCGGGGTGAACGCGGCCGACGCCGAGTCGGACCGGATCTGGGCGCGGGCGCTGGTGGTGCAGGACCTCGACCTCGAGCCTTCGTCCTGGCGCTCCGAGGCGGGCGCCGAGGCCTGGCTCGCGGCACAGGGCCTCGCGATCGGCTGGGGCTTCGACACCCGGGCGATCGTCCGCCACGTGCGCACCGCGGGCGCGGTGCCCGGCCTGCTCGCAACCGACGGCTCGCCGCCGCCGGCGCTCCTCGAGCGCGCCGCCCGGGCCCGCGGCACCGACGGCCGGGACCTCACCCGCGAGGTCGCCTGCAGCGCGCCCGCCGACTGGCGGGAGGGGCCGTGGCGCTCGCCCTCGCACCCGGCGGCGGCCGCGGCCGGCCCGCAGCCGCGGGTCGCGGTCGTCGACTACGGCGTCAAGCGCTCGATCCTGCGCCGGCTGGTGGCCGAGGGCCTCGCGGTGCGGGTGGTGCCCCCCGCCACGCCGGCGGCCGAGCTCCTCGGCGGCGGCTACGCCGGGGTGCTGCTCTCCAACGGCCCCGGCGACCCGGCGGCGGTGGCGGGGGCGGCGGCGATGATCGGCGAGCTCGTCGGGAGGCTGCCGATCCTCGGCATCTGCATGGGCTGCCAGCTGCTCGGGCTCGCCCTCGGCGGCCGCACGGTCAAGCTGCCCTTCGGCCACCACGGCGGCAACCACCCGGTGCGCGAGCTCAGCACGGGCCGCGTCCTCATCACCTCTCAAAACCACAACTACGTGGTCCAGGAGTCGTCGCTGCCGCGCGAGGTCGAGGTCACCCACATCAACCTCACCGACGGCACCCTCGAGGGGCTGGCGCTGGCCGCGGCCGCCATCTCGGCGGTGCAGTACCACCCGGAGGCGGGACCGGGGCCGAATGACTCGCTGGGGGTCTTCCAGACATTCGCCGAACGGTGTCGGAGGAGAGTCTCTTGATTTCGAATTTCGAATTTCGAATTTCGAATTTCCGACCACCCCCCCTCCTGTCTTCATCACCAGGGCTGGTGGGGGAAAAATTCGAAATTCGAAATTCGAAATTCGAAATGGGCGGACGGGTGGCGCCGTGGTGAGCAAGCCCTCCTCCGTCTGCATCCTCGGCGCCGGGCCGATCCGCATCGGCCAGGCCTGCGAGTTCGACTACTCCGGGGTGCAGGGGGTGCGGGCGCTGCGCGAGGAAGGCTGCCGCGTCATCCTCGTCAACTCCAACCCGGCGACGGTGATGACCGACGCCCGGCTCGCCCACCGCAGCTACGTCGAGCCGCTGACCGTGCGGACGGTGACCGCCGTCCTCGAGAAGGAGCGGCCGGAGGCGCTGATCCCGACCCTCGGCGGCCAGACCGCCCTCAACCTCGCGGTCGAGCTCGACGAGGCCGGCGTGCTCGAGCGCCTCGGCGTGCGCCTGCTCGGAGCCTCGGTGCGCTCGATCCGGCTCGCCGAGGACCGCGAGGCCTTCCGGCTCGCCATGCAGGAGGCCGGCCTGCCGGTGCTGCCCGCGGTCACCGTGACCTCGCTCGGAGCGGGCCTCGCGGCCCTCGAGGCCATCGGACTGCCGGCGATCCTCCGCCCCTCCTTCACCCTCGGCGGCTGGGGCGGCGGCACCGCCCGCGACCGCGCCTCCTTCGAGCGCCTCCTGCAGCGGGCTCTCGACGCCTCGCCGGCGCACCAGGTCCTGGTGGAGGCCTCGGTGCTGGGCTGGAAGGAGTTCGAGCTCGAGGTGATGCGTGACGCCGCCGGCGCCTTCGTGGTCGTGTGCTCGATCGAGAACCTCGACCCGATGGGCGTTCACACCGGGGACTCGATCACCGTCGCGCCGGCGCAGACTCTCACCGACCGCGAGTACCAGGTGCTGCGCGACGCCGCGCGCACCGTCCTCGACGCCGTCGGCGTCGCGACCGGCGGCGCCAACGTCCAGTTCGCGGTCAACCCCGCGGACGGCCGCTACGCGGTGATCGAGATGAACCCGCGCGTGTCGCGTTCGTCGGCGCTGGCGTCGAAGGCGACCGGCTTCCCGATCGCCCGCATCGCGGCCAAGGTCGCCCTCGGCCGCCGCCTCGACGAGATCATGAACGACATCACCGGCTCGACCCCGGCCTCTTTCGAGCCGGCGCTCGACTACGTGGTGGTCAAGATCCCCCGCTTCGCCTTCGAGAAGTTCGCCGGCGCCGACCCCCGGCTCGGAACCTCGATGAAGGCGGTGGGCGAGGTCGCGGCCATGGGCCGCTCCTTCGACGAGGCCCTGCTCAAGGCCGTGCGCTCGCTCGAGGTCGACCGCGACTCCCTCGAGGCGCCGCCCGAGGTGGCGGCGGTTGCCGACGACGAGCTCGCGCGGCGGCTCGCGGAGCCGACGCCGGACCGGCTGTGGGAGCTCGCCGAGGCCCTGCGCCGCGGCTGGCCTCTCGAGCGCGTCCGGTCCGCGACCACCGTCGACCCGTGGTTCCTGCGGCGGATCGCCGCCCTGGTGGCGGCCGAGAGCGAGATTGCCGCCCGCCTCGACGCACCCGGCGTCCTCGCCGCCGCCAAGCTCCTGGGCTTCGCCGACGCGCAGCTCGGCCGCCTCGCCGGGATCCCGGACGACGAGGTCCGGCGGCGGCGGTCGGCGGCCGGGCTGCGCCGCATCCGGCGGCGGGTCGACACCTGCGCTGCGGAGTTCGAGGCCCGCACCCCGTACTTCTACGGCAGCTTCGGCGCGGGCGACGAGCAGCCGACGCCGCGGCGGCCGATCATCATCCTCGGCGGCGGGCCGGTGCGCATCGGCCAGGGCATCGAGTTCGACGCCTGCTGCGTCGAGGCGGTGGCGGGGCTGCGGGCCGAGGGCTACGAAGCGGTGATGGTCAACTGCAACCCGGAGACCGTGTCCACCGACTACGACGCGGTCGACCGCCTCCACTTCGACCCGCTGCACCTCGAGGACGTCCTCGACATCTGCGAGTCCGAGCGCCCGCTCGGGGTGCTGGTGCAGCTCGGCGGGCAGACCCCCCTCAAGCTCGCCGCCGAGCTCGAGCGCCACGGGGTCCCGATCCGCGGCACGCCGCGCGACGCGATCGACCGCGCGGAGGACCGCGGGCGCTTCGCCGAGCTCCTCGAGCGGTTGGGCCTCACGCAGCCGCCCGGCCGCATGGTGACCTCGGCCGAGGAGGCGGCGCGGGCGGCCGACGCGCTCGGCTTCCCGGTCCTGGTGCGGCCCTCCTACGTGCTCGGCGGGCGGGCGATGGAGATCGTCTACGGCCACGACCAGCTCGCGGGCTACCTGCGCCGCGCCGCCGCCATCGACCCGCAGCGGCCGGTGCTGCTCGACCACTTCCTCGAGCGCGCGGTCGAGGTCGATGTCGACGCGGTCGCGGACGGCGAGCGGGTCGTCATCTGCGGCGTCCTCGAGCACATCGAGGAGGCGGGCGTGCACTCCGGCGACTCGGCGGCGGTGACGCCGCCGGTGAGCCTGCCCCTCGAGCTGCAGGCCGAGCTGCGGCGCCAGGTGCGGCTGCTCGCGCTCGCCCTCGAGGTGCGCGGTCTCATCAACGTCCAGTTCGCGATCCAGGAGAGCACGGTCTACGTGATCGAGGTCAACCCCCGCGCCTCGCGCACGGTGCCCTTCCTGGCGCGCGCCACCGGCACGCCGTGGGCCGAGCTCGCGGCCCGGATCTGCGCCGGCGCCACCCTCGCCGGCCTCGGCGTGCAGGACGGCGTGCCGGCCGAGGTCGCGGTCAAGCTGCCGGTCTTCCCCTTCGAGCGCTTCCCCGGCGTCGACCCGCTGCCCGGCCCCGAGATGCGCTCCACCGGCGAGGTCATGGGGCGCGGCCGCAGCTTCGGCGAGGCCTTCGCCAAGGCCGCGCTGGCGGCCGGCTGGCGGCTGCCGGACGGCGGCCGCGTGCTGCTGTCGCTCGCCGACCGCGACAAGGCCCGGCTGCCGGCGCTCGCCGCGCGCTTCCTCGAGCTCGGCTTCACGCTGTCGGCCACCGAGGGCACGGCAGCGGTGCTGGAGGAGGCGGGCTTCGCGGACGTCGAACGCGCCTACAAGGTCGGCCGGGGCCGACCCGACATCCCGGAGCTCCTCGCCGCGGGCGCGGTGCAGCTGGTGGTCAACACCGCCGCCGGGCGCCGCGCCGCCGAGGACGCCGGCTCGATCCGCCGCGCCGCCCTCGACGCCGAGGTGCTGTACTTCACCACCATCCCGGGCGCGCACGCCGCGGCCGAGGCGGTCGCGGCGCTGCGGCTCGCGGATTAGGCGTTGAGGCTCTGGGGCTCTGGAGCTCTGGAGCTCTGGAGCTCTGAGGCCGCTCGCGCCACCACCCCGCGGGCCTCACGGCCTCAACGCCAGGCCGCGCAGCGGCCGGCCAGAGCCCCACGGCCCGCGGCTAATGGATCGAGGTCAGCCTGAACTCGGCGAGGAGCCGCGCGTCGACGAGGTCGAAGCGGCTGCCCTCGAGGCGGAAGTACTGCCGGCCGACGGTGTAGGCGCGCTCGACGGCGCGCTCGACGCGCTGCTGCACCTCCTCCGGGTCATAGAGCAGCCGGAAGACGTGCCCGACCTGGATGTAGCTCAGGAAGCGCAGGTCGTCGCCGGTTCCCGGCTCGCGGTCGCGGCCGTCGGAGACGAGCTCGAGCCGCAGCCACTCGCCGTGGTCGAGGTCCGGGACCGCGCGATCGAAGAAGCTGGTCTGCAGGCCGGCCTCGAGGTCCGCCGCCACCAGCGGCTGCTCCGCGGCCGGCCTGTCCCGCGGCAGCACCATCGCCTGCACGCGATAGGGTCGGCCCCAGCCGTCGACCGCCCGCACCTCGTACATCTCCCGCACCGAGGCCGGCGCCAGCTCGCTGTCGGCGCCGAGGTAAAGGAGCGGGATCCAGCCGCGGACCGCGGCCGTGGCCGAGGGCGCGAGGGCTGCGGCCCAGTCACCGTCGAAGGACGGCAGCTCGTTCTCACGCACCATGTAGCGGGAGGTCGCAGAGCCGATCTCGTGCATGCGGTGGATGGAGAGGAGCTCGGCGGCGCGGCCGTCGTCGCCGAAGACCAGCCAGCGCAGGGTGGTCGGAAGATCGGGGCCGGGGCCGGTCGCCTGCAGGCGCAGGAAGCCGACGATGGGCAGCGCGAGCAGCAGGCCGTAGACCGGCAGCCGCCAGCCCCCGGCGAGCAGGCGGCGGGCGAGCGAAGGCCGCGGCGGCCGCGCCAGCACCGCGCTCAGGTCCCAGCCGCAGTGGCGGCAGATCGTGCCCCCGGCCGGCATCTCCTTGCCGCAGCCGCCGCAGAGCATGGCGTCGTTCATGGGCACAGCGTACCCCAGCCGGCCGCCCGGTTACTACAGGGAGCAGGGAGCGCCGTCCCACAGGGAGAGATGCGAGATGCGAGATACGAGATGCGAGATGCGAGATGCGAGATGCGAGATGCGAGATGCGAGATGCGAGATGCGAGATGCGAGATGCGACCAGAAGATAAACTCCGCTCGTGGAAGGTCAGGACGCGGGCGGGCGGATCTCGGATCTCGGGCCTGGATGGGTGGGCGGGCGAATCTCGTATCTCGTATCTCGTATCTCGACGGTCGGGTGGGCGCCCTCTCAGTGCCGGCGGCCGGTGCGCGCGATCAGCCAGCGGGTGGGAGCCGGGGCGAGCTTCGCCGCCCACCACATCAGCCGCAGAGTGAAGGGGTGGAAGACCACCCGGCGGGGCCGCCGCACCACGCGTCGCACGACCTCGGCGCAGCGCTCGGGCGTGCTGCGCGGGATCCACCGCCCGACTGCCGGGATGTGCTCGTGCGAGCCCGGGTTGGCCTCGAAGTACTCACTCGAGACCTCGCCGAAGTAGATCAGGGAGCTCGCGAGCCCGGTGCCGACGAGGTCCATGCACAAGGCCTCGTGCAGCCCGCGCAGCGCCCAGCGCGAGGCGGTGTAGGCGGTCGCCCCCGGCCACGGCATGAGCGAGGCCGGCGAGCCGATGTGGATGAAGTGGCCGCGCCCTTCGGCCAGCATCGCCGCCATGAAGGCCGCGCAGGTGTTGGCGGCGGCGAGGTAGGGCGCCCCGGCCATGCCGAGGATCTCCTCCGGCGCGGTCTCCTCGAGGAAGCGCCACACTCCGGCGCCGGCGCTGTTGACGACCAACGAGGGCGCACCCCAGGACGCGAGCACCCGCGACCCCATCGCCGCGACCGCGCCGCCGTCGGCTGCGTCCACCGCCTCGACCGCGGCCTCGCCGCCGCCGGCCGCGAGCTCGGCGGCGAGCCCGGCGAGGCGATCGGCGCGCCGCGCCACCAGCACCACCCGCCAGCCGTCGGCGGCCAGCGCCCGGGCGGTGGCGGCGCCGATGCCGCTCGACGCCCCCGTCACCACGGCAACGCGATGCTCACTCATCGGCAGTGGCAATGTTAACGCACGACTTGACCCGAGCGCAGAATTCTCAATTTTGAATTTTGAATTTTGAATTCCCCTCCGCCCTCCCCTGTTCTGTAGTGGTGGACGGGAGTTGAAAATTGAGAATTCAAAATTGAAAATTATCGGTTCGGTTGCCACCACGGCGCGAGGCGTTCGGCGAGGGCTTGCCACGCCCGGTCGGTGTCGGCAACGGCGTCGCCGCCGAGCTTCTCGAGCAGGGCGTCGGCGAGCACCAGGGCGAGCATCGCCTCGACGATCACCGGCGCCGCGCCGATCGCGGTGACGTCCGAGCGCTCCCAGGCCGTGGCCCCAGGCTCGCCCGAGCCGAGGTCGACCGACGGCAGGCCCCGGCGCAGGGTCGAGATCGGCTTGAAGAAGGCGCGCACCGCGAGGTCGGCACCGTTCGTGACCCCGCCTTCGAGCCCGCCCGCGTGATTCGAGCTCCGCGCGAGCCGACCGTCCGCGAGCACGTAGGGGTCGTGGGCCTCGGAGCCCACCAGGGCGACGACCTCGAGGCCGGCGCCGATCGCCGCCGCCTTGACCGATGGTATCGAGAGCAGGGCCTGGGCGATCCGGCCGTCGAGCTTGCGGTCCCAGTGGACATAGGAGCCGAGGCCGGGCGGCACGCCGCGGACCACGGCACCGACCACGCCGCCCAGGGTCTCGCCCGCCTCGCGCGCCGCGCGGACAGCCGCCACGAGGCGCTCCTCGTCGTCGGGGCGCGGGGTGACCAGGGGTGAGTCCGCCCGCACCGCCGCGAGCCCCTCCCATGACGGCGGGCCGGCGACGACCTCGTGCGCACCGACCCGGAGCACCGCCGCCCGCAGCCCGATGCCGTAGCGCGCGAGCAGCTGCGCGCACACCGCTCCGGCGGCGACCCGGGCGGCGGTCTCCCGCGCCGACGAGCGCTCGAGCACGTTGCGCAGGTCCGCGAGCTGGTCGGTGGCGGCGCCGCCCGAGTAGTCGGCGTGGCCGGGCCGCGGCCGGGTGACGGCGCGCTTCGCCGCCGCCTCCGGGTCGACCCGCCACGGATCCATGACCTCGGACCAGTTCTCCCAATCGAGGTTGGCGATCTCCAGGACCAGCGGCGAGCCGAGGCTGCGCCCGTCGCGCAGGCCTCCCGACACCACCACGCAGTCGCGCTCGATGCGCTGGCGGCCGCCGCGGCCGAAGCCGTGCTGCCGGCGGCGCAGCCAGTCGTCGATCGCGGCGCGGTCGAGCGCGAGGCCGGCGGGAAGACCCTCGAGCACCGCGGTCAGGCGCGGCCCGTGCGACTCGCCGCCGGTCAGCAGCCGCAGCCGCCTCACCGTCGCAGCGTCCCGGCGCGGGCCGCCGCCCGCCCTGCAGTGCGATCGCTCATGACCCGAGGATACGCAAGCCTACGGCGGGTGCCAAGCCGCCGCCGGTCCTCTGCTATCATCGCCGTCCCATGACACCGACCTTCAAGACTCTCGGCGCGCTCGCCCTCGGCGTCGGGCTGGCGGCGGCCACCGGCGCCGAGCCGCCGGACACCGCCCGGCTCACCGTTCTCCACACCTCCGACCTCCACGGCAGCGTGCTGCCCTTCGACGATCAGTTGAACCGGGCATCCGACCGCGGCTCGCTGGCGCAGGTGGCGACCCTGGTCACCGAGATCCGCGCCGCGGCCGACCACCCGGTGCTGGTCCTCGACTCCGGCGACACCATCCAGGGCACACCTTTCGAGCAGTTCGTGCACCTCCGCTGGAGTGAGCCGAGCCCGACGATCGCCGCCATGAACCGGATCGGCTACCAGGCGATGGCGGTCGGCAACCATGAGTTCAACTTCGGCCTCGAGCCGCTGCGCCGCGCCGGGAGGCAGGCGGGGTTCCCGTTCCTGGCCGCCAACTGCGTGCGCGCCGGCAGCGACGAGCCCGCCTTCCAGCCCTACACGATCCTCGAGGTCGGCCCCCTGAAGGTCGGGGTTCTCGGCCTCATCACCCCGAACGTCCCGGGCTGGGAGCAGCCGGAGAACTACGCCGGCCTCGAGTTCCTGGCGATGGACGACGCGGCCCGCCGCTGGCTGCCGGTGCTGCGCGGCGACGAGGGCTGTGATCTGGTGGTGGTTCTCGCCCACACCGGCTTCGAGCGCGACCCCGAGACCGGCGATCCCGACGGCAGCGCTCACGAGAACTTCGCCTGGCGCCTGAGCGAGGTGCCGGGCATCGATGTCCTGCTCACCGGCCACACCCACCGCGACATCCCGCCGCGCGAGCTGCACGGCGTGATCGTCGCGCAGCCCGGCGCGCGGGCGAGCCACCTGACCCGCATCGACCTCGAGCTCGAGCGGGAGAACGGCTCCTGGCGCATCGCCTCCTGGGAGGGCCGCAACCTTGCGAGCGGCGCCGCGGCCGCCGACGGGGGGATCGCCGACGCGATGGCCGAGGCCCACCACCGCGTGGCGGCGGCGCTCGACGGGCCGGCGGGCGAGGTCAGCGGCGAGGTCCGGGTCGAGCGCTGCCGGCTCGCCGACTGCGAGGCGGTCGACCTCCTGCACGCCGTGCAGCTCGAGGCGACCGGGGCGCAGCTGTCGCTCGCGGCCCTCCTCAACGCGAAGGCGCCGCCGCTGGCTCCGGGGCCGGTGAGCTGGCGTTGGATCCACGCCTTCTACGTCTACCCCAACTCGCTGCTCGCGGTGCGCCTCACCGGGGCGCAGGTGCGCGACGTGCTCGAGCACACGGCACGCTTCTACGACGGCCTCGAGTGCCCGCCGGCGGGCGGCTGCACGGTGCTCACCGACCCCGCCATCCCCCACTACAACGTGGACACGATGGCCGGGCTCTCCTACCGCATCGACCCGACGGCGCCCGAGGGCGCGCGCGTCCGTGACCTCCGCTTCGAGGGCCGGCCGCTGCGCCCCGAGGCCAGCTTCACCGTGGCCCTCAACTCCTACCGCGCCGCCGGCGGCGGGATGTTCCCGCACCTCGCCGCGGCCGAGGTCGTGTGGCGGAGCTCGACCGAGATGAGCGAGCTCATCGGCGACTACCTCGCGCGCCACCGCCCCTGGCAGCCGGTGGCCGACGGCAACTGGGTGATCGGCCGCGACCTTGCGGCCGAGGAGCCGATCGCAGGGCCCTGACGGGGCGGCAGCGCAGCGGGCGCGGCCCGCGCGCGGTAGCATGGAACGATGCAGAGGCTGCAGGTCGAAAGCCGGCTCGCAAGTTACCAGGTCGTGGCCGAGCCCGGCGCCCTCGGCCGCCTCGGCGAGGTGCTCGCCGCCGAGGGCCTGGCCGCGCCCCGGTCGCTCGTCAGCGACACCGTCGTCGCGCCGCTGTGGGCGCAGGCGGCCGCCGCCTCCTGTGGGGCGTCCCTGCTCACCATCCCCGCCGGCGAGGCCAGCAAGTGCTGGGCGACGGTGGAGGACCTGCTCGGGCGCTGGCTCGAGCGGGGCCTGCACCGCGGCGAGCTGGTGGCGGCGGTCGGGGGCGGCGTGGTCAGCGACCTCGTCGGCTTCGCAGCCGCGGTCTTCCTGCGCGGCATCGCCTGGGTGGCGGCGCCGACCACCCTCGTCGGCATGGTCGACGCCGCGATCGGCGGCAAGACCGGGATCAACCTCGAGCGGGGCAAGAACCTGGTCGGGGCGTTCTGGCCGCCGCGCCTGGTGGTGATCGACCCGCAGGCCCTGCGCACCCTGCCGGCGCGCGAGCTCGCCGCCGGCGGCGCCGAGGTCGTGAAGACGGCCTGGCTCGGCGACCGCGGCCTGCTGCCGGTGATCCGCGACATGGCTCAGCCGCGCTTCGGCGCCCTGCCGGTCGAGGTCTGGCAGGAGCTGGTGATGCGCTGTGCGACGGTCAAGGCCGGGGTCGTGAGCGCGGACGAGCGCGAGGCGGGACCCCGTGCCGCTCTCAACCTCGGCCACACGCTCGGCCACGCCCTGGAGGCGGCAACCGCCTACCGCCGCTTCCTGCACGGCGAGGCGGTGGCGTGGGGCCTCCTCGCCGCGGCCCGGCTCGGCCGCCGCAGGGGCCTGCTGTCGCCCGCCGCCTGCGAGGAGCTCAGCTCCGCAGTGCGGGCGCTCGGGCCGCTGCCGGGGATCGCCGACCTGGCGGCCGAGGCGGTGGCGTCCCATATCGGCCGCGACAAGAAGCGTGACGACGGGGGTGTCGCCTGGGTGCTGCCGAGCGACGGCGGCGTCGCCCTCGGCCAGCGCGTCACGATCGACGAGGCCCTCGAGGTCTTCACCGAGCTGCAGAAGGCGGCATCCTGAACCCGGAGCTCAAAATGCCACCTGTCGACCGATTTCGAACTTCGGGTTTCGAATCTTCCACAGCCCCACCCCAGGGTGAGTACACCCTTGCCGCGTGCTCCTGGATCCCTGGCCCCTGCTCCCTGCTCCCCGGCTCGGGCGGGCGGGCGGTGGGCGCCGCGGATTTCTGAGGTAGGATGGCAGGCCCATGAGCAGCAGGAGCCCCGGCACCGTCGTTCCCGGCCCGAGCGGGGTTGCCGACCGCCTGCCCCACGACCCCGAGGCCGAACGGGCGGTGCTCGGCGCGGTGCTCCTCGATCCGGGCTCGCTGCTGCACATCATCGAGAAGCTGCGCGACGACGAGTTCTACCTCGAGAGCCACCGCATCGTCTTCAGCGCCTGCCTCGACCTCCACGAGCGGGGCGACGCCGCCGACCTCGTCACGGTGCGCAACCGGCTCGCCGAGCAGGGCCGGCTCGAGCAGGCGGGCGGGGTCAGCTACCTGTCGTCGCTGGTCGACGCCCTGCCTGACGTCGCCAACGTCGTCCACTACGCCGAGATCGTGCACGACAAGTCGGTCAAGCGCCGGCTGATGGCGGCGGCGCAGCGCATTCTGACGACCTGCGCCCTCGACCACGGCGGCGCCCGCGAGGCCGTCGAGAGCGCCCAGAAGGACGTGTTCCGGATCGCCGAGGACACGCTCTCGGGCGGCCTCGTGCACATCCGGCCGCTCACCGACCGCGAGCTCGCCAGCATCGAGGCCAGCCGCGAGACGCGCTCGACCCTCACCGGCCTCGACACCGGCCTGGTCCGCCTCAACGAGCTCACCTCGGGCCTGCAGCGCAAGGACCTCGTCATCCTCGCTGCCCGGCCGTCGATGGGCAAGACCTCGCTCGGCATCAACATCTGCGCCCACGCCGCCTTGCGCGGTGGCCGCAAGGTGGCGATCTTCTCGCTCGAGATGGCGGCCGAGCAGCTGGTGCGGCGGCTGCTGTCGTCAGAGGCCCGGGTCGACCAGAAGCGGATCTCCGGCGGCTACCTCGCCAAGTCCGACTGGCCGAAGCTCGAGCTCGCGAGCCAGGCTCTGCGCGGCATCGACCTGTGGATCGACGACACCCCCGGCATCACCCCGCTCGAGCTTTCCGCCAAGGCGCGTCGTCTCAAGCAGGAGCACGGGCTCGACCTCGTCATGGTCGACTACCTGCAGCTGATGTCGGGCGGCGCCCGCTTCAACAGCCGCAACGAGGAGGTGTCGGCCATCTCGCGCAACCTCAAGGCGGTGGCCAAGGAGCTCGACGTGCCGCTCCTTGTGCTGTCCCAGCTGTCGCGGCAGCCCGAGCGGCGGGGCGGCGACCACCGGCCCCAGCTCTCGGACCTCCGCGAGTCCGGCTCGATCGAGCAGGACGCCGACGTCGTGCTCTTCATCGTCCGGCCGTCGGTCTACGACCGCGACGCCGAGGACCCGCGCCACGCCGAGCTCATCATCGCCAAACAACGTAACGGGCCGATCGGCGAGATCGACCTCGTGTTCCAGCACGAGTACACCCGCTTCGAGAACGCCGACTTCGCCCACACCGACGCCGACGCGCCGTGGTGATGGCCGAGCGACCCTCCGCCGGCCCGCTGGCCTGGCTCGACCACTTCGGACGGAGCGTGCTCGCGGCTCTCGACGAGCTCGGCCGGTTCTTCTACATCATGTCCTCGTCGGTGCTGTGGAGCTTCCGCCGCCCCTTCGACGGGGCCGAGCTCCTGCGCCAGATGGTGCGGGTCGGCTGGGACTCGATCCCGGTGGTCTTCCTCACCTGCCTCTTCACCGGGATGGTGCTCGCGCTGCAGACCTACCGCGGATTCGAGCGCTTCCACGCCGAGGGCTTCGTCGGCTCGGTGGTCGCGCTGTCGTTGACCCGCGAGCTCGCGCCGGTGCTGACCGGGCTGATGGTGGCCGGCCGCGTCGGCTCCGCGATGGCCGCCGAGCTCGGCACGATGCGCGTCACCGAGCAGATCGACGCCCTCTACGCCATGGCGACCGAGCCCATCCACTACCTGGTGGTGCCGCGGGTCAACGCCTCGATCCTGATGCTGCCGGTGCTCACGATCATCGGCGACGCAGTCGGCATCATCGGCGGCTGGCTGATCGCGGTCGGGCTCTTCGACGCCAACAGCTACCTGTACGTCGATCGGACCTTCCAGTTCCTCGAGGTCAACGACGTCACATCGGGGCTCATCAAGGCCGCGTTCTTCGGTTTGATCCTGTCGGTCACCGGCTGCGCCAAGGGTTTCTACACCGCCGGCGGCGCCGAGGGGGTCGGACGCGCCACGACCTCGGCAGTGGTGACGGCCTGCCTCTACATCCTGCTCTCGGACTTCTTCCTCACCAAGGTGCTGTTCTGATGCCGGCCGCGGCCTCGACCCCGCACGCGGCGCCGACCGGGCCCATGATCAGCGTCATCGGCCTCGTCAAGTCCTTCGGCGCGAAGCAGGTCCTGAACGGCATCGACCTCGCGGTGGGCCGCGGCGAGTCGCTGGTATTGGTCGGCGGTTCGGGTGCCGGCAAGTCGGTCTTCATCAAGCACCTGATCGGCCTCATCCAGCCCGACGAGGGGCACGTGGTGGTCGACGGCGTCGACCTCACCCTCGCCCCGCCGGAGACCGTGCTCGCGCTCCGCAAGCGCTTCGGCATGAGCTTCCAGGAGGGCGCCCTCTTCGACTCGAAGACGGTCTTCGACAACATCGCCTTCCCGATCCTCCGCCACCGCACGCGGGACCGCGGTCAGGTGGCGGCGCGGGTCCGCGAGTGCCTGGAGCTGGTGCGCCTGCCCGGCATCGAGGACAAGATGCCCTCGGAGCTCTCCGGCGGCATGCGCCGGCGGGTCGGCTTCGCCCGGGCGATCGCCCTCGAGCCGGAGATCCTGCTCTTCGACGAGCCGACGACCGGCCTCGATCCCATCAACACCGCCGCCATCGGCAACGTGATCAACCAGCTGCGGAGCGAGCTCGGAGTCACCGCGGTCACGATCACCCACGACATGAACCTGGCGCGGAGAATCGCCGACCGCATCGCCATGATGCGCCGCGGGAGGATTCTCTCGATCGACACCCCGGATCTGTTCCAGCGCTCGGACAACTGGTTCGTGAGGGCTTTTCTCGACGGCGAGGTGCCAGAGGAGGACCGGCCATGACCCCTGCCGCTCGCATCGGCCTCTTCATGCTGATCGGGCTGATCATTCTCGGCGTGTTCATCATCAAGATCGAGGACATCCCGGTCGGCGAGCGCGGCGAGCGCCTGAAGGTCACCGCCCGCTTCCCGTCGGTCGCCGGGCTCGACCGCCAGGCGGCGGTGCGCATCGCCGGCGTCCGCATCGGCAAGGTCGAGGCGATCGACCTCGCCGGCTCGGAGGCGCTGCTGACGCTGTCGCTCGACCCCAGGGTCGAGCTGCACGAAGGCGCCTCGGCCCAGGTCACGAGCCTCGGCATGCTCGGGGACAAGTACGTCGAGATCATCCCGGGCGACCCGGCGCGGCCGCTGCTGGCGCCCGGCTCCGAGCTGCGCGGCGCCACCGCCCCGTCCTTCGACGACGTGCTCAGGGTCGCGACCGACATCGGCGCCGACGTCAAGGAGGTCACCGAGGCCCTGCGCGGCGCGATCGGCGGCGCCCAGGGCGAGCAGGCGATCGCGGAGATCGTCGCCAACATCCGCGAGCTCACCGCCTCGCTCAAGGTGCTGATCGCCGAGAACCAGGCCAACGTCAACCAGACCACGGCCAACTTCCGCGACTTCTCGACGACCCTCCGCGACGAGCTGCCGCGGATCGCCGACAAGCTCAACCTCCTCGCCGACCAGCTCAACGGCGTGGTCGGCGAGAACCGGGAGGACCTGCAGGTCTCGATGGGCAACATCCGCGAGCTCACCGAGCGCCTCCAGGTGTCGGCGGACAACCTCAACCGGATCACGACCAAGATCGCCTCCGGAGAGGGCTCCATCGGCAAGCTGGTGAACGACGACACCACGGTCAACAACCTCAACGACACCCTCGACTCGATCGAGGGCGGCGTCGCCACCCTGAACGAGACCCTCGGCCGTTACCGGCGCTACGAGCTCGACGTGGGCCTGCGCGGCGAGGCTCTCGCGGCCACCAGCGAGTCGCGGTTCGCCTTCGGCTTCGACCTGTGGACGACCCAGAAGCGCTTCTTCCGCATCGAGGGCGTCGACCTGCCGTACGGCAAGACCCGCACCACGACCGAGTTCGTGACCATCGAGTACCCCGACGGCAGCCAGGAGAGCTACATCGAGACCACCGAGAAGACCACCGACAAGCTCGGCATCAACGCCCAGGTCGGCTACCGGATGTTCCCGCAGACGGTCATCCGGGCGGGGCTCATCGAGTCGACCGGCGGCATCGGGCTCGACCACAGCGTCCGCCTCTGGAACCGTCCGCTGACCTTCATCCTCGAGGCCTACGACTTCGCGCGCCCCGCCGACGAGTCCGCGCACCTCCGTTTCGAGGGCCGCTACTTCGTGAGCCCGCACGTGTTCCTGAGCGCGGGCTGGGATGATCCCCTGGTTTCGGAGCGCTCCTCGGTGCTCTTCGGAGGCGGCATCACCTGGAGCGACGAGGACATCAAGTACAGCCTCGGCCTCGCCGGCGGCGCCCTGAACTGAGAGGCGGGGCCGTGGGCGGCAGCCTCTTCTACTGCAGCGCCTGCGGCCACGAGTCGCCCAAGTGGCTGGGGCAGTGCCCCGGCTGCGGCGAGTGGAACAGCTACGTCGAGGCGCCGGCGTCGCGGGTGAGGAAGAGCGCCGCCGTCCCGTCGCGCGGGGCGCCAGCGGTGGCGATCACCGATGCCGCCGCGACGCCCACCGCGCGCAGCGCGAGCGGCCTCGAGGGCCTCGACCGCGTGCTCGGGGGCGGCCTGGTGCCCGGCTCGCTGCTGCTCCTCGCCGGCGAGCCCGGGATCGGCAAGTCGACCCTCGTCCTCCAGGTCGCGGCGGCGCTCGCCGCGAGCGCCGGCCCCGTGGTCTACGTCACCGGCGAGGAGTCCGCCGAGCAGGTGGCCCTGCGCGGCAGCCGCCTCGCGGCCCTCCACCCGAA
>JALOKS010000300.1 GCA_025456385.1 Thermoanaerobaculales bacterium
CCTCGCGGGCCCTGCGGTGCTCGTGCTGGCGGCGGTGGTGACCGCAGGCCTGCTCGGCTGCGCCACCACCGCCTCCGTCGAGCCGCTCGAGGTCACCCTCGCCGACCTCGAGATCGCCGAGGTCACGGTCTTCGAGACCACGCTCCTCGCCCGCCTGAGGGTCACCAACCCCAACCCCGACCCTGTGGCGATCGACGGCGCCTCCTTCAAGCTGCTGCTCGACGGCACGAAGGTCGGCACGGGTACCGCGCCCGCGGCTTTCGCCGTCGAGCGCCTGGGCTCCACCGTCATCGACGCCGAGTTCCACATCAACAACGCCACCGCGTTGCTGCGGGTCAAGGACATGCTCGACAAGCAGACGGTGAGCTACGGCGTGACCGGCTCGCTGTTCAGCCGGGGTCCCTTCGGCACACGGCGCATCAGGGTCGAGAAGTCGGGCAGCCTCGACCTCGGCGAGGGAATTCCGGCTCAGGGCGCCGGGCCCTGATCTCTGGCGCCGGTCGCTGACACAGGCGCCGCCGCTCAACCTGCATCCGGGCACGGACGGAGACGGGCACGGGGCAGGCACCGGCATCCCACGGCCAGCGGGATGAGCCCTCCGCCGAGGGCGGCGGCGCTCAGTCCTTGAGGATGAAGGTGACCTTCAAGTTGACGCGGTAGGCCGTCACCTTGCCGTCCTCGACATCGACCTTCATCTCGCTGACCCAGGCACCCTTGACCTTGTCCAGGGTCTTGTCCGCCCGCGCGATACCCCGCTCGATGGCATCCTCGAAGCTGGTCGGCGACGAGGCGCTGATCTCGGTGACCTTGGCGACTGACATCCCGGGCTCCTTTCGCTGGTTCGCGCCGCGCGACGCTCCACCGCCTCCGCAGCGCGCGCCCGCAGCCCTGTTTGATCGCAGGTTCCGGCTGATCCTAGCACGGGAGGCGCCGCACCGGCTGAGGCGATGTCGTCCATCTGCGCTCCCAAGTGGTCATTTCTGCGGTGGTCGCCGGGAGCGGCCCGTGGGACAATCGCCACCGACCTCTCCGGTGTCGGTCGGAATTGACTGGGTGACGCCTGAGAGGATCACACTGTGTCGAGGGCCCTGCCTGAAGGCGGCGGCCCGCGAATGCGAAGGAGGAGGCTCATGGGGAGGACTGCATCTGGACTCGCGATCACCGCGGTGGTCGCGCTGCTGACGCTCGTCAGCCTCGGCTGCGGCGGCGCCGCGGACAAGGCCGAGGAGGCTACCGACAAGGCCGCCGAGGCCGTCGAGGCGGCCGGCGAGGCCGTCGGCGAAGCCGTCGAGGAGGGCGCGGAGGCGGTCGGCGAGGCCTATGACGCGTCGGTGGAGAAGGCAGGTGAGATGATCGAGGAAGGCCAGGAGGCCGTCGGCGACGCCGCCGAGGCGACCGGCGAGGCGGTGCAAGAGGCCGGCGAGGCGATCGAGAAGGCCGGCGAGGACCTCAAGAAGGACGACGGGCGCTGAACGCCGGTCCCGCCACGATCAGACGGACAGGGGGCCGCGAGGCCCCCTTTTTCGTGTCACCACCCGCCGCTCGCGCCGCCGCCGCCGAAGCTGCCGCCACCCCCCGAGAAGCCGCCGCCCCCGGAGAAGCCGCCGAAACCGCCGCCTCCGCTGCCGCCGATGAAGGGCCCCCAGAAGACGCCACCACGGGACCGCGAGGTGCGCCCGGCAACCGTCTTCGGCCAGATCGTCTTGAGCAGCGGGAAGCCGAGCAGCCAGGCGGCGGCCGCGACGACGCCGGCCGCCGGGCCGACCATCGCCGCCGGGATCGCGAAGAAGAACGGCGCCAGGAAGAGGTAGAGAACCCAGCCGGCGGCGCCTCGCGAGGAGAGAGCGGCACTGACGAAGGGCAGGCCGAAGACGAGAAAGAAGACGATGGTGGCGAGGTTCGGAATCTCCGCCCCGGCACGGCGCTCGGGCAGCGGCAGGCCCTCACCGCGGACGGCCGACGCGACGGCGTCGACCGCTGCGCCGACCCCGCCGTCGAAGTCTCCCTGCCGGAAGCGCGGCGTCATCAGCTCGTCGATGATGCGCCCGGCCTGCGCGTCCGTCAGCGCGCCCTCGAGGCCATAGCCGACCTCGATCCGCACCCGCCGCTCGTCGCGGGCGATCAGCACCAGCACCCCGTCGTCGGCCTCCTCGCGCCCGAGCTTCCAGGTTTCGACCACCCGGATCGAGAAGTCCTCGATGGGGTCGCCCTCGAGGCTCGGAACCGTGAGCACCACGACCTGGGCGCCGGTCTCCTCCTCGAGGCTGCGGAGCTGCTCCTCGAGCCGCGATTCGGCGCCCTCCCCGAGCAGCCCGGCCTGATCGTTGACCCTGCCGGCGAGGAACGGGACCTCGAGCGCAGCCGCGGCAGTGCTCGCCGCGGCGAGCACTGCCGCGGCGAACGCGAGCCTCAGGCGCTGGCGGGGCCCGCCCATCAGTGCTCCCGGAGCCGCGGCTGATTGACGAGCTCGTCCCGGTCGTCCGGCCGTCGCGTGACCTGGAAGCGCTCGAGCACCTCGCCGCAGCGCGCGATGGTCTCGCACAGGGCCTCCCGCGGGCGGCCGGCCCGGATCCCCGCCACCAGCCTGTCGACGAGCTCCTGCCACTGCCCCTCGGGAACGGCGCGGTTGATCCCGTCGTCGCCGAGGATCACAGCTCGCCGCTCCGCGAGCGCCAGGAAGATCAGGATCCCGGTGCGGTCCCGGGTGGCGAAGACCTCCTCCTCGAGAAACGCAGCCTCGGCGCGGAGTTTGACGTACGACTCGAGCAGGTCATCCGGCATCAGACGGCGCCCGATGGCATCGACCCCCGCCGCCAGGTACGCGACCCCGGCGCCCGCGATCGCGGGCAGGGTGATCCACCACACTCCGGAGCCGCCCCAGTGGCCGCCGAGAGCGTGCACGAGGCCCGCCGCGAGCGCTGCGGCGAGCGCTCCGAGGGTCGCGCCCCGCCAGCGCGCGGCCTCACCGTCGACGACCCGCTCGACGATGTAGGGCACGATCTCGCCGCCCGTCCGCGCCTCGGCTTCCGCCGTCGCCGCGCGGATCGCTTCGAGGTCCGCGGCCGAGAAGAGGCGCTCGACGCTCATGATGGCCCGGCCCGAGTCCGCTCCTAGAACGCCACCTGCGGCGGCTCGTCGGCGCCCGGCTTCGCCTCGAAGTAGCCCTTGTCCGAAAAGCCGAAGAGTCCGGCGATCATGACCGCGGGGAACCGCCGCCGTGCGGTGTTGTAGGCCCGCGCGGTCTCGTTGTAGCGGTTGCGCTCGACCGCGATCCGGTTCTCGGTGCCCTCGAGCTGGACCTGGAGGTCGCGGAAGGCCTGCACCGCCTTCAGCTCGGGGTAGCGCTCGACGACCACCAGCAGCCGCGACAGCGCCGACGACAGGGCGTCCTGGTTGGCCTGGAAGGCCTGCAGCTGCTCGGGCGTCGGTGCGCCTTCGAGGTTCATCTGGCCGACCTTGGCACGGGCCTCGACCACGTTCTGCAGCGTCTCCTGCTCGAACTCCGCCGCGCCCTTGACCGTCGCCACCAGGTTGGGGATGAGGTCGGCGCGCCGCTGGTAGACGTTCTCGACCTGACCCCAGGCGGCATCGACCGCCTCCTGCAGGCCGACGAGGTTGTTGTAGACACCGCCCACCATCAGCGCGATGCCGAGAATCAGGGCCACCGCTGCCAGGCCGCAACCGATCAGGGTCTTGCTCATCGAATGATCCACTCCTCTAACCTGAGATGTCGCGGGGGGAATTGTACTCTCGTATCTCGCATCCGGCTGGGCGGGCGGTCCGTCCAGGCTACACTGAGCAGGCGTGAGCGAGCGCGAGCTTCCGATCGCGGACCCCTACCGTGCCGTCGACCGGCGCGGGCTGCTGCGGCAGTGGCTGCCGCCGGCGGCCGCAGGAGTCGCGTTCGCCGCCCTCGGCCTCGGGCTCGGGGGGCGGCCCGGCCGTCACCGGCCGCCGGCCGTCGCGGACCTGCCCTCTCCCAGGGACTGGCGCGCCGACCCGGCTGCCAGGGGCCGCCTGGCGGGCGCCGGGGGCCAGGGACCGGCGGCCAACCTCCGCCGCGCCCTGGCCGCGCTGGGCGGCATCGAGTCCTTCATCCGGCCGGGCGAGCGCGTGGCCATCAAGCCCAACTGCGCCTGGGACCGGACCGCCGAGCAGGCCGCCAACACCGACCCCGAGCTGGTCGCCGAGCTGGTGCGGCAGTGCCTCGCCGCCGGCGCCGCCGAGGTGGTGGTGGCCGACAACTCCTGCCACGACCCGGGCCGCGCCTTCGCCCGCTCGGGCATCGAGGCGGCAGCCCGGCAGGCGGGGGCCGCGATCGCCCACCAGCGCAGCGTCGGCACGACCACTCTCGAGCTCGGCGGCACCGTTCTCGGCGCCTGGGAGGTGCTCGAGCCGATCGCCACCGCCGACCGGGTGATCAACGTCCCGGTGGTCAAGCACCACTCCCTGTCGCGGGCGACCCTGGGCATGAAGAACTGGATGGGCGCGATCGTCGGCCGCCGCGCCAACCTCCACCAGCGCATCGCCCAGAGCTCGGCCGAGCTCGGCGCCGCCTTCCGGCCGACCCTGACGGTGATCGACGCGACGCGGGTCCTCACCGGCGGCGGTCCGACCGGGGGCTCGCTCGCCCTGGTTCGGGCCGACGACCGCATCGCGGTCGCCACCGACCCGGTGGCCGCCGACGCCTGGGGGGCGAGCCTCCTCGGGGCAGTCGAGGTGCAGGTCTGAGATGATTTCGAATTTCGAATTTCGAATTTCGAATTTTTCCCCCACCCCCCTATCCGTTGTGCAATCGGCTGCGACTGAGCGACAAGCCGGGGTTCAGAGCTCAAGTGTTTCTTCCACCGTCGAGGACCGCGGATCGCCTAAGGTCTTCGTACGGAAATTCGAAATTCGAAATTCGAAATTCGAAATGTTCCGGGAATCCAGGTCGATGCCATGATCCTCCCCCGCGCGCGGCACGTTCGGATCGCGAGTCAGACGATCTTCCTGCTCGCCTTCCTCGTCCTCTTCTGGGGCCTCACCGACAGCCGGGTGCCGGGAGCGCTGGCGTCGGTCCTGCTCGCCCTCGACCCCCTCACCGCGGCAACCA
>JALOKS010000301.1 GCA_025456385.1 Thermoanaerobaculales bacterium
GGCGCACGGCACTACCTTAGCAAGTTTCCTGCCACCGGCCAGGTGCCGCAGCGACGGAGATCGAGCCCACCATACGGCCGATGACGATACGGCTTCCGCACGGGCGCCGCAAGGTGTCCTGGCGCGCGGAGCCGTCGTGCCGCCTTGGCATCTCCAGGGCCAGGCTGACCCAGGGATGCCCGCGTGGGGGGGAGGCTCTCGACCCGGGGCCGCCAGGCGCTGCCGTCTGTAAAGATCGTGCAAAGGCGCGGGTGATCGCGCTCGCTCTGGAATGAGGGCACGGACCACCGTGTTGCAAACGGGGTCACGCAGTAGCCAAAATCCCAACCCGATTTCCGGAGGATCGAACACATGCGAAAAGTTGCCGTCCTGACCGCCCTCGTGCTCGCCGTCACCCTCGGCACCGTGTCGGCCCAGGAGACCTTCACGATCGACACCGTGCACTCGAACGTCAGCTTCCGGGTGCGGCACCTGATCGCCAAGACCGGCGGCGAGTTCAACGCCTTCAGCGGCTCCATCGTCGCGGACTTCGCGAACCTCGACGCCAGCAGCGTCGAGTTCGTGATCGACGCCTCGAGCATCGACACCCGCAACGCCGACCGCGACGCGCACCTGCGCTCGGCCGACTTCTTCGACGTCGAGACCTACCCCCAGATCACCTTCAAGAGCTCCAAGATCACCAAGGTCTCCGACACCACCTACGCCGTCGCCGGCACCCTGACCATGCGCGGCGTGAGCAAGGAGGTCACGCTCGAGGTCGAGCACCTCGGCCGGATGGAGGCGATGGGAGGCATCCGGAACGGCTTCGAGCTCAGCACCACCCTCAACCGCAAGGACTACGGCATCGTCTGGAACCGGGCCCTCGACGCCGGCGGCTTCGTGCTCGGCGACGAGGTGGAGATCACGATCAACATCTCCTCCGTGAAGAAGACGGACCAGGCGAAGAGCTGAGCCGGCAGATTTCGGATTTCGAATTTCGGATTTCGAATTTCCCGCCCACCCTCCCATTCTCCGGGGGGTGGGCTTCAATTCAAAATTCAAAATTCAAATCTCATAACTCAAAACTCATAACTCAAGCCGGGACTCTCCTCCCTCCCACTCTGCCGCCCGGCCGCGGTGCAACCGTCAGGCGGGGAGCCCTGCCATGAGCCGTTTCGACTTCGACCTCTTCGTGATCGGCGCCGGCTCGGGCGGCGTGCGCGCGAGCCGGATGGCGGCGGGCTTCGGGGCCCGGGTGGCGGTGGCCGAGGCGGCGCGGCTCGGCGGCACCTGCGTCAACCTCGGCTGCGTGCCCAAGAAGCTGATGGTCTACGCGTCGAGCTTCAGCAGCGCCTTCGAGGACGCGACCGGCTACGGCTGGAGCCGTCCCCCGGCGAGCTTCGACTGGGCGGCGCTGAAGGCGAACCGCGACCGCGAGCTCGGGCGACTGAACGCCGCCTACCGCGAGCTGCTCGGGCGCGCGGGGGTCCGCATCATCGAGGGGCGGGCGCAGCTGCGGGACCGCCACACCGTCGAGGTGGCAGGCGCGCGCTTCAGCGCCGAGAGGATCCTGATCGCCACCGGCAGCCGGCCCGTGCGACTGCCGGTTCCCGGCGCCGAGCTCGCGATCACCTCGGACGAGCTCTTCGGCATCGAGCGCCAGCCGCACAGAGTCCTCATCGCCGGCGGCGGTTACATCGCGGTGGAGTTCGCGAGCGTCCTCCGCGGCCTCGGCTCGGAGGTGTTTCTCAGCTACCGCGGACCGCTGTTCCTGCGCGGCTTCGACGACGACGTCCGCTCTACCCTCGCCGCCGAGATGGGCAAGCGCGGCGTCGAGCTCCGCTTCGGGACCGCCGTCGAGCGCCTCGACCGGCGCGCCGCCGGCGTGGCCGCGACCCTCAGCAGCGGCGAGGTCGTCGCTGTCGACCTCGTGCTGTGGGCCACCGGCCGGGTACCCAACACCGCCGGCCTCGGGCTCGAGGAGCTCGGCGTCCGGCTCGACGCCCGCGGCGCCGTGATCGTGGACGAGCGCCTGGAGTCCAGCGTTCCCGGCATCCACGCCCTCGGCGACGTCATCGACCGCATCACGCTGACGCCGGTGGCCCTCGCCGAGGGCACGGCGCTCGCGCGCAGCCTCTTCGGCGGCACGCCGACGGCGGTCGACTACTCGAACGTGCCGACGGCGGTCTTCAGTCAGCCCGCCGTCGCCGCCGTCGGGCTCAGCGAGGCCGCCGCGCGCGCCGCCGGCCACGACGTGCTCGTCTTCCGCAGCAGCTTCCGGCCGCTCCTGCACCGCCTCTCCGGCCGCGACGAGCAGACCATGATGAAGCTCGTCGTGGACCGCGCGAGCGACCGTGTCCTCGGCGTCCACATGGTCGGGCCGGAGGCCGGGGAGATCGTCCAGGGGCTTGCGGTGGCCCTCAAGGCCGGCGCCACCAAGGCGAGCTTCGACGCCACCATCGGCATCCACCCCACCGCGGCGGAGGAGTTCGTGACGATGCGGACGCCGGTGGGTTGATTTCGAATTTCGGATTTCGGATTTCGGATTTCCATCCGCCCCCCTCCACCCGGGCCGACAGGTCCCTGCTCCGAACTCTGGAAATCAGGATCGTCGATGGACGGTTCTGAGTGCCTCGCTGAGAGCGGCCGGGGTGTTGCAGTTGGCGATCACGCCGGGGTCGCCGACGCGCACGTCGACGCGGGCGACCGACCGCAGGGCCTCGCGCAGGTTGCGGCCCTCGAGCTCTCCGAGCTTCAGCTGATCGACCAGTCCTCTCGAAAGGCACACGGGATGACCGTGCTTGGCGTCGTAGCACGGGACGGCCGCCGCACCGCGTGCCGCGGCGAGCTTCCTGACGGTTGCCGGCCGGACCAGGGGGTGGTCGACCGGGAGCACCGCGAGCTTTCGCCAGTTCGGGTCGCCAGAAATGCAACGAAACCCGATCAGGAGCGAGGTGAACATGTCGAGGCCGCGCTCCGGCAGAGGCAGCGCCTGCAGCCCTTCGATGCCGGGGTCGGCGCTGCCCGGAGGGAGGTTGGCCACGAGAGGCGACGCCCCGGCCTCGCGGAGGGTCATGGCGCAGGCCTCGAGGAAGCTCCTGCCGTCGGGCAGCCGCGCCCACGCCTTCGGCCCCCCGAACCGGCTCCCCTCCCCGCCCGCGAGGATCAGCCCCGCCAGCTTCGGCGTCTCGTCTCGACCCAAGCGCCCATCTCCCCAACGTTCGAACGTTGACCCTTCGAACCTTCGAACGTCACCTGGACTCCCGCCACAGGCTCACCCTCCGGACACCCGTGATCTGGCCCGTCACCGCACCCTGCTCGACGGCCCGGATCACCGCCGGGGGGTCCTCGATCAGCGTGCCGCAGAGGAGGTCGAAGCCGAAGGCGAAGAGCGCGGGCGTCAGCGGCGTCGACGGGCCCAGCATCATCAGGAACGCATCGCGGCGCACGGATGCGAGCACCGACGGGAGGGTCCCGTTGAGCAGCGTGGTGGCCGTCACCGCGACCACCTCGGCAGCCGGCAGCAGCTCCGCGATCTCGCCCTCGTCGAGGTCACTCTCGCGGCGGCCGATGCCGCGTTCGAAGATCCACAGCTGCTCGCAGCTGTCGCGCAGCTCGTCGGCGAAGGGGAAGTGACCGATCATCCCCACCCTCCGGCCGACGCCCCGCTGACGCAGAACCTCCAGGGCCTTGAGATCGACGAGGCCGTGGGACCGGCGGTTGAGGAGCGCGTTGGCGGCTGCGAGGCCGATCGAGGCCTC
>JALOKS010000054.1 GCA_025456385.1 Thermoanaerobaculales bacterium
GTCGACGTGCTGGTCGCCCGCGGGCTGCGGCTCGAGGCGGTGCTCCTCACCCACCACCACGCGGACCACGTCGGCGGCGTCGCCGACCTCGTCGCCCGGTATCCGGCGCCGGTCTTCGGGCCCGCCGCCGAGCGGATCCCGACGGTCGACCGGGAGCTGTTCGACGGCCGGGTGGTGAGCCTGCCCGCCCTCGATCTCGAGCTCCGGGCGGTCGCGGTCCCGGGCCATACCGCGGGCCACCTCGCCTACCTCGGCGCGGGTCGCGCGCTGGTCGGCGACACCCTCTTCGCGGGGGGCTGCGGCCGCGTCTTCGAGGGCAGCCCCGAGCAGATGCACCGCTCCCTGAGCCGGCTCGCGGCTCTTCCGGCCGACACGGCGATCTACTGCGCCCACGAGTACACGGTTTCCAACCTGCGTTTCGCCCGCGAGGTCGAGCCGGTCAATCCGCGCCTCGCCGCCCGGCTCTCGGAGGCGCTGGCGGTGCGGGCCGAGGGACGGCCGACCCTGCCCTCGACCCTCGCCGACGAGCTCGCGACGAACCCTTTCCTGCGCTGCGGGGAGGCGGCGGTGGTGGCCGCCGCCGAGGCGCGCGCCGGCCGCCGACTGCGCTCGGCGGCCGAGGTCTTCGCGGCGGTCCGCCGCTGGAAGGACGGTTGGAATGGCTGAGCGCCGGTTCGAGCTACGATGGGCGCGCCTGGAGGACACCATGCACCGCACCCTGCTCGTGATCGCTCTTGCCGTGGCGGCACCCGGTCTCTCTCTCTCACAGCCAAACCCTGCCGAAGACCCGGCCGCCGCGGCGGTGGCGGACGCGGCGGCGAGCACCGGCCACCAGCTCGACGTCCTCGCGAAGCTGATCGACGACGTGCTGTGGTACGAGCGCGTCGGCGACGTGGCGGTGGTCGAGAAGGTGCGCATCTACGGTCCTCCGCGCTGGAAGGAGGCGAACCCGACCGGCATCGGCGCCGGAAACCACCTCAAGTTCTGGGCCTACCTCTTCACCCCGCGCGGTTTTCCCGACGCGGGGAGGCTGCCGCTGCTCGTGCTGCCGCACGGCGGCGTCCACGCCGACTTCACCACCTCCTCCGCGCACATCGTGCGCGAGCTCCTCGCCCAGGGCTACATCATCGTCGCGCCGGAGTACCGCGGCTCCACCGGCTACGGGCGCGGCATGTACGAGGACATCGACTACGGCGGCCTCGAGGTGGACGACGCGCTCGCCGCCCGCGACTGGGCGGTGGCCAACCACCCGCGGGTGGACGCGAAGCGGGTGGGCATCCTCGGCTGGAGCCACGGCGGGCTGATCACCCTCTTCAGCCTCTTCCGCTTTCCGGACAGCTACGCCTGCGGCTTCGCCGGCGTGCCGGTCTCCGACCTCGTGCAGCGCATGGGCTACCACGACCAGGACTACCGCGACCTCTTTTCGGCCGAGCACCACATCGGCGACGCCGTCGCCGACAACCTCGAGGAGTACAAGCGCCGCTCGCCGGTGTGGTCGGTCGCCACGCTCAGCAAGCCGCTGCGGATCCACACCAACCTGCACGACGAGGACGTCAACGTGATCGAGGTCGAGCACCTCATCCAGGCCCTGAAGGCGGCCGGCAAGGACTTCGAGCACGAGGTCTCCGACGTCCCGGGCGGCCACAGCTTCGACCGCCTCGACACCCCTGAGGCCTGGGGGTATCGGCAGAAGATCTACGCCTTCCTCGCCCGCTACCTGAAGCCGCCGCGGCCGGAGATCGCGCTCGGACTCACGCCGGAGGGCCGCGCCGCACCGTAGGTCCGCGCTGCGCCGGACGTCGTTGGCGGACCCGGCCCGCGTTCGGAGGGCCTGAAGCCGGGCCGGGGCCCGTTTCGGACCCGCAGCGTCTCAAAACCCGCCCACACTCCGCCCCTGGATACCCACGCTCCCTCCACGACCTGTACACGGTCGGCACGGAGAAGTCTCCCCCGAAGCTCACCGACCGCTCATTCCCCGCGCCCGCCGGGAGCCGATCGTCGCTGAGTGGACCCGGCGATCGGTCCGCCCGGGCGGCCCGGTTGCCCGGCGGGCGGGTCGTTCAGAGGCCACCGCCGCAGCATCCGGCACCAGTCGCCGCTCGCCCCACCCGCCGCCGGGCCCGGGGAGGTCGGCGTGGGCATCCGCTCCTGGGTCGCGTGCAGCGTCGTCGTCGTCTCCTCGGGTCTCCTCGCCGCGGATGACCGCGGCGAGGGGGCCGTCGAGGCGGTCGCCACCAGTCCTGGCGTGACCGTGATCGCCGCAGCCACGCGAACGCGGCCGTGGGTCCATCCCACGGTGCCGAGCGACGTCGCAGCGAAGCTCGGGGCGGCGATCGACCTCGCGAGCGACCGGGTCGCTCGCTTCCCCGCGTGCGCGGACCTCTTCTCCAGCCTGGGCGCCGACGCCACCCGGACCCTCGAGTCCGTGCTCTACCTTCCGGCCGCGCCCGAGAACGAGGCCGAGGCCTGCCGCCACATCCTGGCCCACACCTTCGTCGGCGACTCACGAACCTGGGTCTGCAGCCGCATCAAGGAGGTCACCGACTCGCAGGCCGCGATGGTCGTGATCCACGAAGCGCTTCACCACGCCGGGCTGAGCGAACGCGGGCGGGACCGGCGCGCCATGACCTCGGCGAGGATCAACGAGATGGTGAGCGTTCGCTGCCGGCTCTAGCACCTCTCACAGAAGTCCCACTTTTCGATCATTCCTTCGTCGAGCCTGCGTCCCACCATCGAAGGTACGACGAATGATCCCTTGATTCCTCCGCCCGCGGAAACCCCGCGGGCACTTTTTTTCGGCTGGGAGCTGCCACCGCGAGGAGACCGGTCCAAGCCCGCGCCACCGGGGTGAGCCGGCGGCTCCTGCCGCGCCACGCGGCGGCAGCGCGGCCTTCCTCACAATCTCCCCACACCAATGCCACAATCGCTTCATTTCACTGGCGGCCCGGGCCCCCATACTCCCCGCGAACGCCACATCTTCGGGACCGGAATTGAGATGCGATGCTCCTGCCAGTTGCAGAGTTGGACGGAAGGTGCGATTCTGGTGCCACGAGACCGTCGAGCGACGCAGGGTGTGGCGAGTGGGCCGGCGCCGGGCCTCCGATGTGCGTGACCTCGAGTTGGAAAGGCGTGGCGCGGCGCTTCGGGCGGACATCGACACCTGAACTCGCTCGACGACGGGGAGGTTGAAACCGGGCTTCGACGGGGCAGAGGGGAGTCCCCGGGGAAGCGCAGCCTGAAAAGGAGAGGACCCGATGCCGAAGGGGCTGCACCCGCGATTCGAGCACGAGACCTCCTTCCGTCTCGACGAGTGGCTCGTCGAACCCGACCTCAACTTCATCCGGCGCGGCGAGGAGATCGTCCACCTCGAGTGCAAGGTCATGGAGCTGCTCGTGTTCCTCGCCAGCCGCGGCTCGCGGCTGGTGACCAGGCGCGAGCTCGTCGATGGCGTCTGGGGCACCGAGTTCATCTGCGACAACACCCTGACCCACGCGATCGCCGAGCTCCGCTCCGCCCTCGGCGACGACGCGCACACGCCGCGCTTCATCCAGACGATCCACCGCCGCGGCTACCGCCTGCTGGCCCCGGTGACCAGCGTCGAGGGCCGGTCGCTCGTCGAGGCCGGCAGCCCGTCGACCTTCCGGGTCATCAGCGGCGCCCGCAGCATCCAGCTCCGCGAGGGTGTCAACCTCATCGGGCGGGCCCCGGAGGCGACCGTGAGGGTGGACTCGATCTGGGTCTCCCGTCACCACGCCCAGATCCTCGTCGCGACGACCGCTGCGACCATCGAGGACCTCGGCAGCCGCAACGGCACCTTCGTCAACGGTCGCCCCGTCGAACGGCCGCAGCGCCTGGTCCTCGGCGACAGCATCTTCCTCGGCACCCAGGGCGAGGCGCTGCAGTTCGTCGAGGCCAGAGGCGGCGCCCAGGTCACGACCGACGCCCTTCCGGAGCGGACGCCGATCCCGCCCACCCTCGAGGCGTGAGGCCCGGCCGGGGCCGAGCCCGGACGAACGGTCCGGGGGCGGCGAACCCGGCCCGCTCTGCTACATTCTGCCTGGAATCCCGTGACGGACTCGGGGAGGAGGCGGCCGATGGCGCTGTTCGCGGGCAGGCCGATGTCGAACGTGGACGCGGCGTGGCTGCACATGGAGGACCCCACCAACCTGATGCTGATCACGGGGGTGATGTCCTTCTACGACAAGCTCGACTTCGGCGAGCTCAAGGCGCTGGTCGAGGACCGGCTGCTGCCCTTCGAGCGCTTCCGGCAGAAGGTCGTCGAGTCGCCGATCCCGGGCCTCGGTCCGCGCTGGGTCGACGACCCCACCTTCAACCTGCACTCGCACCTGCAGCGCGCGGCGCTCCCCGACCCCGGCGGCCAGAGCGAGCTGCAGGAGATGGTCAGCACCCTGATGAGCACGCCGCTCGACTTTTCGAAGCCGCTGTGGCAGTTCCTGTACATCGAGAACTACCGCGGCGGCAGCGCGCTCGTGGCGCGCCTCCACCACTGCATCGCCGACGGCATCGCGCTCGTCCGCCTGCTCTTGAGCATGACCGACGACTCACCGCAGGGCAGCCCGGCGATGCGCCGGACCCGCCGGCGCCGGCGGCCGCTCGGCGGCGGCTTCTGGCTGCCCGAGGTGGTGAACGACGCTGTCTACTCGGTCGGCCGGATGACGAGCCGCGCGGTCGACCGCGCGCTCGAGACCCTGGCCGACCCCGCGCAGGCTGGGCGCATGCTCGTCGAAGGCGGCAAGGGCGCGCGGGTCCTGGCCCGGCTGGCCGCGATGCCCGCCGACCCCGACACCGTCTTCTCGGGCCAGCTCTGCACCCGCAAGCTCTGCGCCTGGTCGAAGATCATGCCCCTCGAGCGCGTCAAGACCTACAGCAAGGCGCAGGGCGCGACGATCAACGACGTGCTGCTGGCGGGGGTGACCGGCGCGCTGCGGCGCTACATGGTCGGCCGGGGCCAGAGGGTCGAGGGCCTCGACATCCGCGCCGTGGTCCCGGTCAACCTCCGCCCCGACTCGGAGGTGGTGAAGCTCGGCAACCGCTTCGGGCTGGTGTTCCTCGCGCTGCCCGTCGGCATCGCCGACCGCGGCGCGCGGCTGGCCGAGCTCAAGCGTCGGATGGACGCCATCAAGGTCTCCTCCGAGCCGATGGTCATCTACGCCCTGCTCAACGCCGTCGGCCTCACCGGCCCGAAGATCGAAAGCCTCGCCCTGCAGCTCTTCGGCTCGAAGGCGACCGCCGTCATGACCAACGTACCCGGGCCGCGCGAGGAGCTCTACCTCGCCGGCAAGGCGATGCGCAGCATGATGTTCTGGGTGCCGCAGTCAGCCCGCCTCGGCCTCGGCGTCAGCATCCTGAGCTACGCGGGCCAGGTCCGCCTCGGCGTCGCCACCGACTCCGGGCTGGTGCCCGATCCCGGGTCCATCATCCAGGCCTTCCAGGAGGAGATGGAGGCGATGATGGAGGACACCGCGCACGCCTGATTCGAAATTCTCGATTTTGAATTTTGAATTTTGAATTCCCCTCCACCCTTCCCCTTGAATTGTCTGGGGGGGCGGGTGGAAATTGAAAATTGAGAATCGAGAAGTGACAATTTTTCAGAAGTCGAGGCGCTGCTGTCCCGATTCGTGCGCGAGCAGCCACCGCTTCCGCCACAGACCCCCGGCGTAGCCCGTGAGCTCGCCGCTGCCGCCGACCACGCGGTGGCAGGGAATGACGATCGCGATCGGGTTGCGGGCATTGGCGAGGCCGACGGCGCGGCTCAAGGCCGGATCGCCGAGGCGGCGGGCGATCTCGCCGTAGCTCGCCGTCGTCCCGAAGGGGATGCGCGCAACCTCCTCCCACACCCGACGCTCGAAGCCCGTCCCCGCCGGCGCGAGCGCGAGGTCGAAGACCGCCCGCTCGCCGGCGAAGTACTCCGCGAGCTGGCGCGCGGCGGCGGCGCCGGGATCCGAGGCCGTCCGCGCCGCCACCCCGCCGAGAAAGCACACCCCGACCACCGCGCCGTGCTCGTTGACGGTGACTCGCAGGGCGCCGAGTGGGGTCTCGAGATCGGCCTCGGCCATCCCCGCGAAGGTACCCGCCTCCGGCCCTCCCGGCAAGGGTTGCCGTCGGGGCGTATCATCGCGCGGTGGACGGGGTCTTCACCACCGCCTGCCCGCGGAACTGCTACTCGACCTGCGGCCTGCGGGTCGAGGTCGCGGGCGGGCGTCTGCGGGCGCTCGAGAGCCACCCCGCCAACCACGCGACCTCGAACGGCCTCTGCCTCAAGGGCCTCAGCTACATCGAGCGGGTGTACGACCCCGAGCGCCTGCTGCACCCCCTCGAACGGGAACGGACCGGCAGCTTCCGCCGCATCTCCTGGGACCGCGCCCTCGAGCGGATCGCAACCGAGCTCGCCGCAACGCGCGCGCGCCGCGGGCCGCGCAGCGTGCTCTTCTACGCCGGCAGCGGCACCAAGGGCCTCCTCAACGGGGTCGCACCCGCGTTCTGGCGCCTCTTCGGGGGCTGCACCACGACCTACGGCGACCTCTGCTGGCCGGCCGGGCTCGAGGCCACCCGCCTCAGCCTCGGCGACAACCTGCACAGCGCTCCCTGGGACCTCGTCAACGCCCGGCTGATCCTGCTCTGGGGCAAGAACCCCGCGGAGACGAACATCCACCAGATGGGCTTCATCGAGCAGGCGATCGAGGCCGGGGCCCGCCTCGTGGTCGTCGATCCGCGCCGCACCCAGTCCGCCGAGGGCGCCGAGCTCGTGGTGCAGCCCCGGCCCGGGACCGACGGTGCGCTCGCCCTCGGCCTCGCCCACCTGCTGATCACGGCCGGTTCCGTCGACCGCCCGTTCATCGCCGCCCACGTCCACGGCTTCGAGGCCTTCGCCGGGCTCGCCGCGCGCTTCCCGCCGTCGCGGGTGGAAGCGATCTGCGACGTCCCGGAGCGGGTCCTCCGCGATCTCGCGCAGCTCGTCGGCGGCATCGCCCCGCTGACGATCTGCGCCGGCTTCGGCATGCAGCGCTACACCAACTCCGCGCAGACCATGCGCGCCCTGATCGCCCTTCTCGCCATCACCGGCAACCTCGGTGTCCCGGGAGCGGGTTGGGTCTACGCCAACCTGCAGAGCCACGTGTTCTCGGACCCGAAGGACCCGCTCGCCTTCTACCCGCCGGCGGGCGACGACGACCCGATCCGGGTCTCGGTCGCCACCGCGCGGCTCGGGCACGCCATGCGGGAGCAGCACGACCCGCCGCTCGCCGTCGCCTGGATCGAGCGCGGCAACCCGGTCACCCAGAACCCGGAGACGCCGTCGGTCCTGGCCGCCCTCCGGGACCTCGACTTCCGGGTCGTCACCGACCAGTTCCTGACCGACACCGCCCGCGAGGCCGACATCGTCCTCCCCGCCAAGACCATGTTCGAGCAGAGCGACGTCATCACCGCCTACTGGCACCCCTACATCCAGCTCAAGGCCAAGGTCATCGAGCCGCCGGGCGAGGTCAAACCCGAGTCCGAGATCTACTGGCACCTCGCCCATCGCCTCGGCATCCCCGCCGGCGAGATCGAGGCCGCCCTTCCGGCCCCAGGCGATGGCGCGGTCGAAGCCTGGCTCGCGCGGCGGCTCGGCGCCCATCCGGGGCTCAGCCTGGAGCGGCTGCGCGAGGGGCCGGTGCCGGCCCCGGGCGCGGTCGAGGTCGCCTGGGCCGACCGCCGCTTCCCGACCCCGTCGGGGCGCATCGAGCTGTGGTCCGACGAGGCGCGACGGCGCTGGGGCGCCGATGAGCTCCCGACCTGGGCGCCGCCGTGCGAACGGCCCGGCGAGGGTGCGTCGGCGGCCTACCCCCTGCAGCTCCTGACGCCGAACACCAAGAACCGAATCCACAGCCAGTTCGGCAACCTGCCCTCGATCCGGGCCCTCGATCCCGCCCCCCGCCTCCAGCTCAGCGCGGTCGACGCCGCGGCCCGCGGGATCGTCGACGGCGATCGCGTGCGGGTCTTCAACGACCGCGGCAGCCTCGAGCTCGCGGCCGCCCTCGACGGCAGCCTGCGGCCGGGCTGCGTGGTCGCTCACAACGGCTGGTGGCTCGCCGAGGGCGGCGGCGTCAACCTCCTGTCGGCGGCGCGCGAGACCGACATGGGCCACGGCGCCGCCTTCCACGACAACGCGGTCGAGGTGGAGCGCCTCGGGTGAGCGCGGGCCGCTTCGTCCTCGATCTCGACCGCTGCACCGGCTGCGCCGCCTGCGTGGTCGCCTGCTCGAGCGAAAACTCGGTCGAGCCGGCTCTCGCCTGGCGCGCCGTCCACACCTTCAACAGCCGTCGCGAGCCCGCGGTCCCGGTGCTGCACTACTCACTCGCGTGCAACCACTGCGCCGAGCCGGCCTGCCTCGCCGGCTGCCCGGCCGCCGCCTACACCCGCGACCCGTCGACCGGCGCCGTGCTCCTCGACGCCGGGCGCTGCATGGGCTGCCGCTACTGCGCCTGGGTCTGCCCCTACGCCGCCCCCCGCTTCGACCACGACCGCGGCGTCATGGCCAAGTGCACCCTCTGCGCCCACCGCCTCGCGGCAGGTCGGATACCCGCGTGCTGCGCCGCCTGCCCGACCGACGCCCTCCGCTTCGAGAGCCTGGAGGGGCCCGGGGGACCGGCGCGGCCGGGCTTCCCCGACGTCGGCCTGCGGCCGGCCCTGCGCCTTGCCGGGACGCGCCGCCGGCACCCTCCCTCACTGACCGCCAGCCCGCCGCACGCACCCCTCGCCCAGCCGCCCCGCCTCCTCGCCTGGCGTCGGCTCCGCGAGGAGTGGACGCTGTGGCTCTTCAGCACCGTGATGATCGTGCTCGTGGCCTGGTTCACGGCGGCCGCAGCGGGCGGTCCCTCGCTGCTGCCCCCCGTGTTCGCGGGTGCCGGCGTCGCCGCCCTCGGCATCAGCGCCCTCCACCTCGGCCGACCGCTGCGCGCCTGGCGCGGCCTCCGCAACCTCCGCTCGTCCTGGATCAGCCGCGAGGCGCTCCTGAGCGCAGCCTTCCTCGCGGGCGCGACCGTGCTGAGTGCGGTGCCCGGCGCAACCGGCCCGCTCCACTGGGCGACCGCCGCCGTCGGGCTGGCGGCGCTCCTCGCGATGGACCTGGTCTACCGGGTCCCCGGCCAGGCGGTGGCGGCCGTGCCGCACAGCGCGATGGCGACCCTCGGCGGCGCCTGGATCCTCGGCCTCCTGCTCACGGCGCCCGCGCTCGCGATCCCGGCGGCCGTCGTCAAGGCCGCGCTCTACGGTCTGCGGTGGCGACGCGGCGTGACGGCCGGCGGTCACCTCGCGGCGCTCCGCATGACGGTCGGCCTCGCCGTCCCCTGCGTTCTCCTCGCCGTCGCCACACCCTCGCCATGGCTCCCGGTCGCCTTCGCGGTCGTCGGCGAGCTCCTCGACCGCGCCGAGTTCTACGCCGGCCTCCGCTTCCTCTCCCCCGGCCTGCAGATCGAGCGCGACCTGCTGGTCCTGACCAGGCCTCAGGATGTCGATGGCGTCGGCTCCGCATCCCCACGCCGCAGTCGCTAATTCCGAATTCAGAACTCCGAATTCATCACTCTCACTGCTACCATCTCCACGGGGAGCACCCGCCATGCCGATCGAGTTCAGCGACCGACAGCGCATGACCATCGCCGCCGCCGTCACCATCCTGTCGGCGGTTGTCATCATCCTCGCGGTCGGCGCCCTCCTGTGGCTCGTCGGCACCTTCCTGCAGCGCTTCTCCAACGTCTTCCTGCCGATCACGGTCGCCGCCGTCGCGGCTCTGGTGGTCGACCCGTACTACGAGCTCATCCGCTCGCGGCTCCGGCTCGGCAGGGCGCCGGCGCTGATGGTGGTGCTGCTGTCCGTGCTGGTTCCCATCGTCGGCCTCGGATGGTTCTTCGGCGACCTCCTGATCGACCAGCTCAAGGGGCTCATCAGCGCCTTTCCCCAGTGGTGGAGCACAGCCCTCGGCTGGGCACGAGAGCGCGCGCCGCAGCTCGTGCAGCTCTACACCGACACCGCGATCGGCCGCGCCGTCGGCGACGCCGTCGAAGGGCGGAGCGGCATGATGGTCGATGCGGTCCATTTCCTCGGGCGCCGGGCGGTGACGGCCGGCGCCGGCGTGCTGTCCTGGATCGGCGCCCTCCTCGGCTGGGTCGTGACGCCGGTGTACTTCGCCTTCTTCCTCATGGCCGACGCCAAGCGCTTGAACGATCTCGACCGCTTCCTGCCCTTCCTCAAGGAGGAGACCCGCCGCGACGTGGCCTACCTCATCCAGGAGTTCGTCACCATCGTCGTCGCCTTCTTCCGGGGCCAGCTCATCATCGCCTGCATCCAGGGCCTCTTGTTCGCGATCGGCTTCAGCCTCGTCGGGCTCAAGTACGGCTTCGTGATCGGCCTCAGCCTCGGCTTTCTCAACATCGTGCCCTACCTCGGCAACGTGATCGGTCTCGGCACCGCTCTGCCGCTCGCCTTCTTCCAGCTCGGCGGCGGCCTGCTGCGGGTGCTGGCGGTCCTGACCGTGTTCGCGATCGTGCAGGCCATCGAGGGCTACCTGCTGACACCGAAGATCATGGGAGATCGCACCGGCCTCCACCCGGTGGTCATCATCTTCGCGATCTTCTTCTGGGGCTCGGCCTTCGGCGGCATCATGGGCATGATCGTGGCGATCCCGCTGACCGCGTTCCTGGTCGTCTTCTGGCGCCTCGCCCGCGACAAGTACATGCCCGAGCTGGTGTGAGACGCGCCGAGTGCCGGTGAGGGAATTTTCGCCACCGCCGCCACGTATGATGCTCTCGTGATGGCGCGTCTCGTTCGAGCTCTGTCCAGGGCCCTCCCGCCGGCGGTCCTGCCGGCGGCAGCCGTCGCCCTCCTCGCCGTCTCCGCCGCCGCTTCGCCTTTCGGCATCAACGCCCACATTCCGCCACCCGTCGTGGTCGACGAGGTCGCGGCGGCAGGCATCGGCTGGGTGCGCATCGACTTCATGTGGTCGCTGGTGGAGGCCGAGCGGGACGTCTACCGGTGGGAGGTCTACGACGCCCTCCTCGACCGGCTCGAGGCGAGCGGCCTTCGCCCCTATGCGACGCTGCAGGCGACACCGGCGTGGGCGACCGCGGGCCCGGAGTTCTCGGGGGTCCCGCGCGATCCCGGCGACTGGCAGGAGTTCGTCTACCTCGCCGCCGCCCGCTACCGCGGCCGCATTCCCGCCTGGGGC
>JALOKS010000302.1 GCA_025456385.1 Thermoanaerobaculales bacterium
GTCCGCAGGCGGTCGGGGACGTTGTTGAGGCCGGTGGCGGTATGGCAGCGGGTGCAGGCGAGCCTGAAGACCTCGGCGCCCGCCGCCAGCCGGTTCGCCTCGGTCACCTCGCGGACCGCCGCGTAGGTGGCGTGCCGCAGCAGGCCCTCCTCCCGGAGGAGCGGGTAGTCGGCGACGCGGATGCCGTTGGCGTACATGTAGTCGGCGATCACGTAGGGCTTGCGGATGAACTCGCGCACCCGCTCGAAGGAGCCGAGGAGCACCATCGCCAGCGCGAAGGGCAGCAGCAGCGCCGCGCGCGGCAGCCGCCGCGGCGCCAGCGCCCCGGCGGCAGCCGTCGCCAGGACCGCCGCGACCAGCAGGGCGAGCACCTGCACGAGCTGCTCGTGCCAGGCGGCGAAGCGCTGGGTGCCGAGGGCCACCGGCAGGTTGGCGGCCATCCAGCCGGGTATCGCGCGCCAGTACCAGAGCGCGCCGGCCGCGGCCAGCGGCAGCCAGGCGAGCGACCACAGCGACAGCCAGCGCACCGCCTGCGCGCGCAGCTCGCGGTCGTCGCGGGTGGCGAAGAAGGCCATGAAGAGGGCCGCGAGCCCCGCCGCGACCATCGCCAGCGGGGTGCGGAAGGCGAGCTGCGGCAGGTAGATGGGGTTGAGAACGCCGGCGACGAAGCTCTCCTCCGCCAGCCAGCTGCCGGGGTCCATCATGAAGCCGAGGATGGCGACGATGACCGCCATGGTGAGCCACGACAGCAGGCTGAGGGCCGCGCCGATCGCGATGTGCAGCCCCTTGCGGTGGGCGAGCCGCTGCCAGCTCAGGTAGTAGACCATGATGGACACGACCTCGGCGACGAAGACCAGCCACTCGACGAACCAGGCCCAGAAGAAGACCCGGATCAGGCTGCCGATGGCGGAGGGGTTGACGAGCGAGGTCGAGAGCCAGATGCCGACGCCGGTGAGGGCGCCGACGGTGGTGGTGAGGACGAAGCAGACGGTGAGGATGCGGTAGGCGAGGCGGTCCCAGCGCGGGTCCGCCCGCCGGTGGCCCCACCACTCGAGGGCCGTGACCAGCGGCATCGCCCCCACCGCCAGGGAGTGGTTGATGATCACGTGCAGGACCGCGATCACCGCGATCAGCATCCGGTTGCCGAGAAAATCGAGGTGGAAGACCGGGAAGTCCATCGCGCCTCCCCGGCGGCGAGGCGCCGCCGCCGCGCCCCGGATCCTACCACCGACTGAGATCGCGTGTGGGAACACTTCTCAATATGGCGCGCGTTCCTGCACCAGTCGTACGGTCGCCCCGCCTTGCGGAGCGCTTCAGCCCGGCGCACACTGCCCGCCGTGGACTGGCTCGTCGCCGCGGTCTTCGCGCTCGTCTACCTGGGCATGATCCTCGGCCGCCTGCCCGGGCTCGCCGCCGACCGCACCGGCATCGCGCTGCTCGGCGCGATCGTCCTCGTCGGCGCCGGCCGGGTGACGCCCACCGCCGCCTGGCAGGCCATGGACGTGCCCACCATGGCGCTGCTCCTCGGCCTGATGGTGGTGTCGGCGCAGCTCCGCCTGGGCGGCTTCTACTCCGAGGTCACCCGCCGGGTGGCGGCGGCGTCGGTCACGCCCCCGACCCTGCTCGCGATCGTCATCGGGGTCGCCGGCGCGCTGTCCGCCGTGCTCGCCAACGACATCGTCTGCCTGGCCATGGCGCCGCTGCTCGTCGTCGGCTGCCTGCGGCGCGGCCTGCATCCGCTGCCGCACCTGCTCGGGCTCGCCTGCGGCGCCAACATCGGCTCGGCCGCGACCCTCATCGGCAACCCCCAGAACATGCTCATCGGCCAGCGCCTCGAGCTGAGCTTCGCGGGCTACCTCGCGGACGGGCTGCCGCCGGCGGTCATCGGCTGCGCACTCGCGTGGGGGGTCATCGCCGTCCGCAGCCGTGGCCGCTGGAGCGTGCCGGTTCGCGAGCTCGAGGTCGAGGCGCCGCGCTTCAACCGCTGGCAGACCGGCAAGGGCCTCGCCGTCGTCGCCGCCCTGGTCGCGCTCTTCCTCGCCGCCCCGGTACCGCGCGAGGTCGTGGCGCTCGGCGCCGCGGGGCTCCTCCTGACCAGCCGCCGCATGCACTCGCGCGACATGCTCGGGCTCGTGGACTGGCAGCTCCTGGTGCTCTTCGCCGGCCTGTTCATCGTCCAGCATGCGGTCGAGGAGACCGGCGCGATCGCCGCGGCCCTCGCCGCCAGCTCTGCGGCCGGCGTCGATCTCACCGCGCCGGCGTGGCTGTTCGCGGCCACGGTCGTGCTGTCGAACCTGGTCTCCAACGTGCCCGCCGTGATGCTGCTGCTGCCGGCGGCCGAAGGGCCCGCCGCCGGCGCCGTCCTCGCGCTCGCCTCGACCCTCGCCGGGAACCTCCTCCTGGTCGGCAGCATCGCCAATCTCATCGTCGTCGACCAGGCGGCCCGCCTCGGGGTCGAGATCGGCTGGCGGGAGCACGTCCGGGTCGGCGTTCCGGTCACCGTGCTCAGCCTCGCTGCCGCCGCCGCCTGGCTCGGCCTGCGCACGGCGATCGGCTGACCCCCCCCGATTCGGGCGGCCTCACCGGGGAGCCGGATCAGGACAGATCGAAAAACGACGATCGAGAAGGTGGCGGGTTCAGACCAGGAAGCCCTTGACACCTCCCCGTCGCTCGATTTTGGGTGTATAGTCCTCGATCGCGAGCCGCGGCGCACCGGTGCGCATACGGGGCACCTGAGCCACCTCCCCGCGGCGACCACGAGTCCGGGTGGCGATGAGGTCCCCAAGAGGAGGGAGAAATGTCAATGAGTCGTCGAGTCGGAGTTGCGATCGTGGTTGCGCTGATGGTGGTGGGCCTGAGCGCCTGCGCCAAGCCGCCCCAGGAGGCCATCGACCAGGCCCAGGCCGCCCTGACCACCGCTGGTCAGTCCGAGGCCGCAGCCTATGCGCCGGAGGCCTGGGACGCCGCCCAGCAGGCGGTCAACGCCGCCATGGCCGAGGTCGAGGCGCAGAACGCGAAGTTCGCCCTCACCCGGTCGTACAAGAAGGCCGCCGAGCTGCTCACCGCAGCCCAGCAGGCCGCGGTGACCGCCAAGGACACCGCCGTGGCCAACAAGGAGCAGATGCGGCTCGCGGTCGAGGGCACGATTGCCTCGATCGAGGAGAAGCTCGTCGCCGCCGACGGCATGCTCGAGGGCCTCGCCACCTGCCGGCGCCGGCCGAAGGGCTTCGCCGCTGACCTCGAGATCATGCGCGGCAACGTCGACGGCCTGCGGGCGCAGCTCGCCGACGTCCAGGCCAAGGCGGCCGAGGGCGTGTACATCGAAGCCAAGTCGATGGCCGAGGGTCTGCTCTCCGGTCTCGACGCCGCGGTGATGGACATGGAGAACGTCAAGGCCAAGCTCGGGTGCTGAGCGCGCGACCGATTGAACGGACACCGGCGGCGGTAAGCCGCCGGTGTCGTTTTCGTTTCACGGCATTCGTGCTCGTGCTGATCGCGACCGCGGGCTGTCGGCAGGAGCCGCCGGACCCGACGGCCTGGGACGGGGTGCGCGCGACCCTCCTGCGGGCGACGAAGGAGCTGCGGCCGGTGAGCCCGCAGGCTGCGGCCGAGATCGAGAAGCTGGTGACCGAGGCGGAAACCGAGACCGCCCGCCAGGCGGTCGCCGGGCGGCGCGCCGATCCGGGCCGCGCACCGGCCGCCTGGAACCGGGCGGTCGCGACGGCCAACCAGCGACT
>JALOKS010000055.1 GCA_025456385.1 Thermoanaerobaculales bacterium
CCCTCCGGCTGGAAGCCCGATGCCAGGTTGGGATCCCACCATCCCGCCAGCGCGGCGAGATCGCCTCCGAGGCGGAGCTCGAGCCGACCGTCGGGTCCCGGCTCGGTGCGCACCGTCCCGGTCGCCTCCGCGAAGGCGGCGCCGCCGGTGAGCGCAAGGCTCTCGATCGCCACCTCGTCTCGGCGTGCACCGGCCCGCAGCCGGGCGCTGCCGAGCTCGAGCAGCCTCGAGTCGCGGCTCACCGCCAGCTTTCCGATCTCGCCCTCGAGCACCGCCCTGCCGGCGCTGAGCCCGGCCTCCAGCGTGATGCCTTCGAGCTCGAGCCCGAGGTCGGCGAAGCCGCCGACGGCGCGCCCGCGCTCGATGCGCAGGCTGCCCACCTCGAAGGACCCGAGCAGGTCGGCGCCCACCCGGTCCTCCGTCGGTTCCCCGCGGCTCGGGAGCGCGGCGGCATCGACCGCGGGCCCTTCGATCTCGAGGCTCTCGAGGCGGTGGGGCGACCGCAGCAGGCGCGGCCACGACCAGCGGGCCTCGAGCCGCTCCACGGCGAGCGCCGGCCGATCACCGACCGACAGGGTCAGGCCCCGCACCACGAGCCGGGCCGGGAAGGCGCGCAGCTGCACGCTCTCGGCCGCTGGACGCCACCCGGTCGACGCTTCGACGGCCGCGGCCGTGCGCCGCCAGGCGCGCTCCTGCACCGCCGGCAGGTGAACGAGCACGGCAACGCCGGCGCATGTCACCAGGACGGCGGCGAGGCCCGCGAGCAGGCGGCGGAACAGGCGCCGGCGCATGGATCGAGTGTACCTGTGCCCGGGCCGACCGGGACGGCGGGGAGCGCACTCGTTGAAGCGGCGCTCGATTGACAGCGGAGCCCGGTTCTCTTAGGCTCGTTGCCTCTGCGGAGAACTGCACAACATGGCGACCGCACTGGAGCCGCTCGAGGGGAAGTACGAAATTCTCGAGAAGATTCGAGAAGGCGGTATGGGCGCCGTGTACAAGGTGCGCCACCGCCTGCTCGACGAGCTGCGGGTCGTCAAGGTCATGCGGCCGCAGCTGGCCGAGGACGAGGTGCTGCGCGCCCGCTTCCTGCGCGAGGCCAAGGTGGCGATCAGGCTCCACCACCCCAACCTCGCCCAGATCTATGACTTCACCGTCGACGACAAGGGCTACGCCTATCTGGTGATGGAGTTCATCGACGGCCTCAACCTGCAGGACGTCATGAAGGTCCTCGGCCGCTCCGCCATCGGCCTGATGCTGGAGGTCGCCTGCCAGAGTCTCGACGCGATCGCCTACCTCCACCGCAAGCGGATCATCCACCGCGACATCTCGCCCGACAACCTGCTGGTCACCCGCGACGACGAGCGCCGGCTGCAGGTGAAGCTCATCGACCTCGGCATCGCCAAGGACCGCGAGGTCGAGGACTCCCTGACCTCCGCCGGCACCTTTCTGGGCAAGGTCCGCTACTCCTCGCCGGAGCACTTCCGAACCCACGAAGGGGCGCAGGTCGGAGTGCGCAGCGACCTCTACTCCTTCGGCGTCGTGCTGTACGAGATGCTCACCGGGACCTACCCCATCCGCGGCTCGAGCGTGGCGTCACTGATCTCCGGCCACCTCATGCACCCGCCGATCGGCTTCGACGCCTCCGACCCCGACGGCGCTCTGTCGGAGACCTTGCGCGCGATCGTCCTCAAGGCGCTCGCCAAGCAGCCCGAGGACCGCTTCGACTCGGCGACCAGCTTCCACGCCGCCTTGGCACCCCATCGGGCCGAGCACCCCCTCGAGGCCGAGCAGCTCCAGTCGCTCTTCGACCTGCCCACGTTGACCACCCGGCGCATCAAGACCGTCAAACCGGGCAGCACCCAGAGCCGGATGGACCGCAACTTCGGGCTGTCGACGACGCCGGCGCCGGGGGCCGAGGACCACGGGGACGACGCCCTCGAGACCTCGGGGACGATCGAGACCGGCAGCCAGGGCCGGGGCCGCGGCCCGGAGGCCGAGCAGGCCGTCCAGTCGCAGATCCGCGCGCTTCTCGTCGGCGCCGGGAAGCTGATCGAGGGCAAGCACTTCGACGAGGCGAGGCTGCAGCTCGCGACGGTCCTCGAGCTCGCCCCGGGCAACGAGGAGGCGAAGAAGCTGCAGAAGGCCATCGAGGCCGCCGACCTCAAGATGCAGCAGCGGCGGCAACGCGCCGCTGACGGGATCCGGCAGGCGCTCCTCGGAGGCCAGCTCGAGCGCGCCGAGGCTCTGCTCGCCGACGCCCTCAAGGGCATGGGGCCGGCGGAGCTCTTCGATCGCATCGGCGACGAGCTCACGGAAGCCCGCACACGGTCGGAGGCGCGCACGGCGCGGCTCGCCGAGATCGATGCCCGGGCGACCGAGGCCCTCGCCCAGGAGCGCTGCGCCGAGGCGGTGGATCTCCTCCGGGAGGCGCACTCTCTCGAGCCGGCGGACCGCGCGCTGAAGGCGCGCCTCGCCGCGGCCGAGGCCAGTCTCGCGGCCCAGCTCGAGGCGCGGCGCAGGGCCAAGGAGATCGCGGACACCGCCGCCCGGATCGCGGCCCAAATCGACGAGGGCGCGCCCGACGAGGCCGAGCGGGCGCTGACGATGGCGGTCAAGGTCTACGGCGCGCAGAAGGCCTTCGACGAGCTCCGCGCGCGTGTCGACGCGCTCCGTGAGCGTCTGCGGCGGGACGAGGCGCAGGCTCTGCGAGACCGCGCCCGCGGGCTGATCGAGGCCGGCGGCTTCGGCGAGGCGATCGGCCTGCTCGAGCAGGCCCGTCGCCTGGCGCCGGGCCTCGCAGCAGGCGACGAGCTGCTCGCCGCGGCCCGCGAGGGCCAGCGCCTCACCGAGGAGGCGCGGCGCCGGACGCTCGAGATCGACCAGACGAAGCTTCGTGTCGAGCGCCTCATCCACGCGGGGCGCCTCGAGTCCGCAGGGCTGGTGGTCGACGCCGCGGTCGGCGAGCTCGGCGATTTCGAGGATGCGGCGGGCCTCCGCGCCCGGATCGCGGAGGTGACCGGTCGGCGCGACGCCGCCGCCGCGCAGCTCCGCCTGCTCCTCGACCGCGCCCTCGAGCTCTCCGGGCAGGACCGCTTCGCTGACGCCGAGGACGCCCTCGAGCAGGCACGGACGCTGGCTCTGGAGTTCGACGAGCTCGCGGACGAGGTCCGGGACACCGACGTCGAGCTGCGACGCCGCATCGACGCCCATCGCCGCCAGGTGGCGATCGACAAGGTCGTCCAGAGCATCGAGCGCCAGCTCGGCAAGGCCGCCGTCGACGAGGCGAGACGCGAGCTCGCGGTCGCGCAACGCCTCTACGGCAGCTCCGATGCCCTCGACGAGCTCTCGGCGAGGATCGACACGCGCGCGCGCGAGCTGCGGCGCGAGGAGGTCGATCGGCTCCTGGACGCGGCTCTCGCTGGCGAGCGGGCGATCGCCGAGGTCGTTGCCGACCTCGAAGCGGCGACCGCAGTCGACCCGCACGACGAGAGGGTCCAGCGTGTGCTGGTCTCGAGCCGCGCCGCCCAGCGCCGCCTGGCCGACGCCGAGGTCGAGGGCGCCGCCGCAGCGGATCTTGCCGAGGTCGACCGCCTGATCGCCGACGGCCACCCCGCGGAGGCGCTGCAGGTCCTCGCACGGGCCGTGGCGCGGTGCGGCGACTTCGCTTCGGCCCGGGTCCTCCAGCGTCGGCTCGCCGCCCGCTAGCCCGGAGGCTCCTGAAGGCGGCCTCGGGCGGCGCCCGGCTGACTCTCAAAATAAGTCAATGGTAGACTTATAGCGATGGGCGCCAGAAGCGGAGGCAGCAGGCCGCAAGCGGCGGAGAGGGCGGCTGTCGCGCGCCGGTGGCGGGGCGATGGCCGCTCATAGGCTGGGATCGTGGTTCGGGAGTCGCCGCCCGGCCGCGGCGGTCCCAGGCCCGGTCGCCGACGGTGACCGTCCGCACCGCGAGGCGGCGATCTACACCCGCGACCAGGAGAGCGGCGACCACCTCGCACAGGTCCTGAGCGAGCGGGGCTACGCCTGCAGCCTCCAGCTCAACGCCTGGGCGGCCCGCTACGCGGCACGGCGGGGCACGCCCGACCTCGCGGTGATCGACTGGCGGCTCGGCGAGCGAGCCGCCGGCAGGCTCGTCAAGGCGATCACGCAGGCTACCGGCAACGGCGCCTGCGCTCTCCTGGCGCTCGTGCCGGGCGAGCGGCCGGACCTCCTGCTGACCGTGCTCGAGCTCGGCGTCAGCGACTTCCTGATCCTGCCCTTCGAGCGCGCGCAGCTGAGCGCCCGCCTCAGCCTCATCGAGTCGCGCCTCCGCGAGCTCGACCAGCTGAAGGCGCTCCAGGAGAACCTCGCCAAGGAGTACGATCGATTCCTGATCGCGACCGGCGGCCGCAACGACGGCATCTGGGATCTCGACCTCGCCACCGAGTCCGTCCACTACTCCGACCGCTGGAAGGCGATGCTCGGATTCGCCCCCGACGAGATCCGGGACGAGCTCGAGGAGTGGCTCAGCCGCGTCCACCCCGAGGACCTCACCCGGCTGCGTGCCGTCATCGACGCCAGCATCGCCGGCGAGCTGTCGGCGGTCGAGCAGCGCTACCGCCTCCGCCTCAAGAGCGGCGAGTACCGGTGGATGCTGACCCAGGGCGAGGTCGTGGCAGGCCCGGACGGCAAGCCCTCGCGCATCGTCGGCCGCCAGACCGACGTCGACAGCGAGGAGGCCACACGCGAGGCGGTCCGAGCGTCCGGCCTCCAGGACCCGCTCACGCGGCTCCCCAACCGGGCGGTTCTCATGGACCGCCTGCGGCACGCCTTCGCCCGCGCGAAGCGCGACCCCGAGCAGGGCTTCGCGGTGCTCTTCTTCGACCTCGACCGCTTCAAGAACATCAACGACGGCCTCGGGCACCTCACCGGCGACCAGCTCCTGCGCGCGATCGCGCAGCGCGTCGAGAGGGCCTGCCGGCCGGGCGACACGGTCGCGCGCTTCGGCGGCGACGAGTTCGTGGTTCTGGTCGAGGACATCAAGGACGTACGCGGCGCGACCGTCGCGGCGGAGCGCATCCAGAACGAGTTCCGGGTTCCCTTCGACCTCGACGGCAACGAGGTCTTCACGACGATCAGCATCGGGATCGCGCTCTGGAACCCCGAGTACCAGCGGCCCGAGGACCTGCTTCGCGACTCGGACACCGCCATGTACCGCGCGAAGGCGATGGGCCGCAACAGCTTCGCGGTCTTCGACGACGCCATGCACCGCAAGGTGGTGGCCACCCTCCGCCTCGAGAACGACCTTCGGCGCGCCCTCGCGCGCAACGAGTTCCGCGTCTTCTACCAGCCGATCGTGGCCATCGACGACGGGCGCATCGCCGGCTTCGAGGCCCTCGTGCGCTGGCAGCACCCGGAGCGCGGCCTGCTGATGCCGGGCGAGTTCATCAGAGTCGCCGAGGAGATGGGCGCGATCATCCAGCTCGACCGCTGGGTCGCCGAGGAGGCGTGCAAGCAGCTCCGCGTGTGGCACCAGAAGTACCGCGCCCACTCGCGGACCACGATGTCGGTCAACCTCTCCACGACCCAGATCATGCGCCCCGACGTCGTCGCCGGCATCGACCTCATCCTCCGCAACAGCGGGCTCTACGGCCAGAGCCTCAAGCTCGAGGTCACGGAGAGCGTCCTCGTCGAAAACGCCCAGTACGCGAAGGCCGTCCTCGAGCAGCTCAAGGCGCTCAAGATCACGATCAGCATCGACGACTTCGGCACCGGTTACTCGTCGCTCTCGTACCTGCGGCGCTTCCCGATCGACACTCTCAAGATCGACTACTCCTTCGTGTCGCGCATGCTCGAGGACCAGGAGAGCGCCGAGATCGTGCGCACGATCATCACCATGGCCAAGAACCTGAGCAAGGACACCGTCGCCGAGGGCGTGCAGACGCGCTCGCAGTTCGAGGCTCTCGTCGGTCTCGAGGTGTCGATGGTTCAGGGCTACTTCATCGCCCCCCCGCTGCCCAAGGAGGTGGCCGAGAGCCTGCTCGAGCGCACCGCGGGCCACCCCAACCATCTCGCCAAGATCCTGGCCGACCGCATGCAGGGTTCGTCGCCCCGCGCCGCCAACACGAGAGCGGTCGGCTGAGCCCTCCCGGTCGCGGCGGCCGCTTGCAATCGACTCGCGACTGAAACACAATCCCGTCAACGCGTGTTACCGAAAGAAGCCCGCAGCACGCCCGCGCGGCGCCGCCGCCGAGCCCCACCCGAGGTGAGCATGAGCGAGAGCAAGGCCGACCCGAACACCGCCTCCGTCGCCGCGATCGAGACCCGCGAGTGGCTCGAGTCCCTCGACTGGGTCCTCGCACACGGCGGCCAGGAGCGCGTCACACGCCTCCTCGAGGACCTCCAGATCCACGCCCGCAAGGCCGGCGTCCGCCTGCCCTTCGAGGCGACCACCCCGCACATCAACACCATCCCGGTCGCCGAGCAGCCGCCCTACCCCGGCAGCCGCGAGCTCGAGCGGCGCATCAAGAGCCTCGTGCGCTGGAACGCGATGGCGATGGTCGTGCGCGCCAACCACGAGGAGGAGGGCATCGGCGGCCACATCTCGACCTACGCCTCGGCCGCGACCCTCTACGAGGTCGCCTTCAATCACTTCTTCCACGGCCGGGGCGAGCACTACGACGGCGACCTGATCTACTTCCAGGGCCACGCCTCGCCGGGCATCTACGCCCGCGCCTTCCTCGAGGGGCGTCTGACGGAGCGGCAGCTCCGCAACTTCCGCCGCGAGCTCCGCGACGGCCGGGGCCAGGGCCTGTCGTCCTACCCCCACCCCTGGCTGATGCCGGACTTCTGGGAGTTCCCGACCGTCTCCATGGGCCTCGGCCCGATCATGGCCATCTACCAGGCGCGCTTCAACCACTACCTCGAGGACCGCGGTCTCCACCCGCGCTCGAACCACAAGGTGTGGTGCTTCCTCGGCGACGGCGAGACCGACGAGCCGGAGGCGCTCGGCGCCATCTCGCTCGCCGGCCGCGAGCGTCTCGACAACCTGATCTTCGTCGTCAACTGCAACCTGCAGCGCCTCGACGGGCCGGTGCGAGGCAACGGCAAGATCATCCAGGAGCTCGAGGGCTTCTTCCGCGGCGCCGGTTGGAACGTGATCAAGGTGATCTGGGGCGAGGACTGGGACCCGCTCCTCGCCCGGGACACCGACGGGCTCCTGGTCCGCCGCATGGGCGAGGTGGTCGACGGCGAGAGTCAGAAGTACTCGACCTCGTCGGGAGAGTACGTGCGCGAGCACTTCTTCGGCAGGTACCCGCAGCTCCGCGAGATGGTGGCCACGCTTTCGGACGAGCAGCTCCGCCGCCTGCGCCTGGGCGGCCACGACCCGGGCAAGGTTTTCGCCGCCTACAAGGCCGCGGTCGAGCACCGGGGCCAGCCGACGGTCATCCTCGCCCGCACCATCAAGGGCTACGGCCTCGGCGAGACGGGCGAGGGCCGCAACGTCACCCACCAGCAGAAGAAGCTCGAGCAGGAGGAGCTGCTGGAGTTCCGCAGCCGGTTCGGAATCCCCCTCTCCGACGACGAGGCGCGGGCCGCGACCTTCTACCGGCCACCGGACAGCAGCCCTGAGATGATCTACCTGCGCGAGCGCCGGGCGGCGCTCGGTGGGCCCGTGCCGACCCGCGGCGTGCGCTGCGAGCCCTTGCACATGCCGCCGGCGACGGTCTTCGAGGAGTTCACCGAGGGCTCCGAGGGCCGGGCCATCTCGACCACCATGGCCTTCGTGCGGATCCTCACCAAGCTCCTCAAGGACAAGCAGGTCGGCAAGCTCGTGGTGCCGATCATCCCCGACGAGGCGCGCACCTTCGGCATGGAGTCCCTGTTCCGGCAGATCGGCATCTACTCGCACGCCGGCCAGCTCTACGAGCCGGTGGACGCCGGCACGCTCCTCTACTACCACGAGGCCAAGGACGGCCAGCTCCTCGAGGAGGGCATCACCGAGGCGGGCTCGATGAGCTCCTTCATCGCCGCCGGCTGCGCGCACGCGACCCACGGCATCAACACCATTCCGTTCTTCATCTACTACTCCATGTTCGGGATGCAGCGCATCGGCGACCTCGTGTGGGCCGCCGCCGACATGCGGACCCGGGGCTTCATGATCGGCGGCACCTCGGGCCGCACGACCCTGAACGGAGAGGGGCTGCAGCACCAGGACGGCAACTCGCACCTCCTCGCCTACCCGGTTCCCAACCTCAAGGCCTACGACCCGGCCTTCGCCTTCGAGCTCGCGGCGATCGTCAAGGACGGGATCCGCCGCATGTTCGTCGAGCAGGAGGACGTCTTCTACTACGTCACGGTCGGCAACGAGCCCTACCCGCAGCCGCCGCAGCCCGAGGGCTCCGAGGAGGGCATCCTGCGCGGCATGTACCTCTTCAGGCCCTCGGGGAGCGACGGCGCCGAGCTCCGCGCCAACCTCTTCGGCAGCGGTGCGATCCTCAACTCGGCCTTGCGGGCGCAGGAGATCCTGGCCGAGAAGTACAACGTCGCCGCCGACGTGTGGAGCATCACCAGCTTCAAGGAGCTCTCCATGGACGGCATCGACTGCGACCGTTGGAACCGCCTCCACCCCGGCGGGGAGCAGCGCGTGCCGTGGGTCACGCAGTGCCTCGGCGGCGCGACGGGCGTGCACGTCATCGCCTCCGACTACGTCAAAGCGCTGCCGAACTCGATCTGCCGCTGGTTCCCGAAGCCGCCGATCGCGCTCGGCACCGACGGGTTCGGGCGCTCGGAGAGCCGCGCCGCGCTGCGCCGCTTCTTCGAGGTCGACGCCGAGCACATCACGGTGGCCGCGCTCAAGGGCCTGGCGGACGAGGGGCACATCGGCCACGACGTGGTGCGGCGTGCCATCGCCGAGTTCGGCATCGACGCCGAGGCGCCGAACCCGGTGAAGGTCTGAGGGGGACGCGATGGCGGTCACCATCAAGCTTCCCGAGCTCGGCGAAGGCGTCGACAGCGTCGACGTGGTGGCGGTCCTGGTTGCGGTCGGCGACCGTGTGGAGAAGGACCAGGGGCTGATCGAGGTCGAGACCGAGAAGGCCTCGGTGGAGGTGCCGTCCACCGCCGCCGGCATCGTGACCGAGATCCACGTCACAGAGGGCGACGCCCTGGGCGAGAATGCGCCCATCGTCACGCTGGACGAAGCACGAGGCTCGGCGCCAGACACCCAAGACAAGTCCGCGTCCGAGTCCGCGTCCGAGTCCGCGTCCGAGCCGGAGAGTGACGCCGGGGCGGAGGGGCAGAGGGGCAGAGGGGAAAAGGGGCAGAGGGGAAAAGGGGCAGAGGGGAGACCGGGCGGAAGGGCAGAGGAGCGGAGGGGCGGAGGGGCAGAGGTGACGGCGCCGGTCGCGCCCCGCAGCGAGCTGAGCGTGGTGCCGGCGGCGCCGACGGTGCGGCGTTTCGCGCGCGAGGTCGGCGTCGACCTGCGGGCTGTCACGGGCTCGGGGCCCGGCGGCCGGATCTCGATCGACGACGTCAAGGCGCATGCCAACCGCCTGCTGTCGCAGGGTGGCGGCGGGTCCACCGCGCCAGCCGCGGCGGCCGAGCTGCCCGACCTCGCCCGCTTCGGCCCGGTGCGCCGCGAGCCCATGTCCAAGGTGCGGCGGCTGACCGCCGAGAACCTGACGCGGGCCTGGCTCAACGCCCCCCAGGTGACCAGCCACGAGAGCGCCGACATCACCGACCTCGAGGCGTTCCGCCAGGCTTACAAGGGACGCGTCGAGGAGGCCGGCGGCAAGCTCTCGATGACCGCGATCCTGGTCAAGGTCGTCGCCTCGGCGCTCAAGCTTCACCCGGCGCTCAACGCCGCGGTCGACATGGCGAAGGCCGAGATCGTGTACCGCGAGTCGATCCACATCGGCGTCGCGGTCGACACCGAGCGCGGCCTGCTGGTGCCGGTGATCCGGGACGCCGACCGCAGGAGCCTGACCGAGATCGGGGTCGCGCTCGAGGACCTCGCCGTCCGCGCCCGCGGCAAGAAGCTCAAGCCCGAGGAGATGCAGGGCGGCACCTTCTCGATCTCCAACCTCGGCGGCATCGGCGGCACCGGCTTCTCGCCGATCGTCAACTGGCCCGAGGTCGCGATCCTCGGCGTCTCACGCGCCCGCAACGAGCCCCAATGGGACGGCAGCAGCTTCCGGCCGCGCCTGATGCTGCCGCTCTCCCTCTCCTACGACCACCGCCTGGTCGACGGCGCCGACGCGGCGCGCTTCCTGGCCAGGCTGAAGGACTCGCTCGAGCAACCGCTGTTGATGGCGCTGGGGGGATGAGGTGAGTCGTTCGAACGTTCGAACGTTGAACGTTGGGTTCATCCGGGAAAGCCTGGCACGCGAGACGGTCCATTTCGGATTTCGGGTGACCGCCCACTCCGTTGAACCACGGAGGCACAGAGAACACAGAGTAGCCACAGAGAGAGGGGTCGTGACTTCGCTACAAGACGATTGCCCCATGGTCATGCGATGGCCAAAGAAAATCCTCTATGCGGCTCTGTGCCCTCTGTGACTCTGTGGTTCAATCGGCTCCTCGAATCGACCGGTGTGATCGCATCGGTGGTCGCTGCGCCGCAGTTCACCGCGGGCTCGCTGCCCCGGTCGCTGTCGCGGCCGCTGCCCACCGAGTCTGCCGCTGCCACTGCCACCTGCCGCTGGCACTGATTCTGGGTCCGGGCACGGAAACAGGCACGGGCACGGGATTCGTGTCATGAATTTGTCAGACGGGCGACGCCGTGCGACGATCCCGTTTTCTGGAGGCACGATGAAGCTGCATCTCACCACCTGTCTCTGCTTCGTCGGAGTCGCTCTGCTGTCGGCGGCCTGCGCGCAGAAGCCCGCTCAGGTCACCGAGGCGCCGACGCCGGAGGCGGTATCCACGGCGAGCGCCCTCCCCAGGATCGTCGAGCCGGAGCCGGACGAGCGCCACTTCGGCCCCCTGCGCATGCTCACCGACGGCGGCGAGAACGCCGAGGCCTACTTCGCGTTCAAGGGCGACCGCCTGGTCTTCCAGTCGACCCGGCCGCCCTACGGCTGCGACCAGATCTTCAGCCTCGACATCGCGACCGGCGCCACGCAGCTGGTCTCGACCGGCCTCGGGCGCACCACCTGCGCCTACTTCCTGCCCGGCGACCACTGGATCGTCTACGCCTCCACCCACCTCGCGAGCCCGGACTGCCCGCCGCCGCCGGAC
>JALOKS010000303.1 GCA_025456385.1 Thermoanaerobaculales bacterium
GGAGACCCACTCGACCGTGATCCGCATCGCGCCGCCGCTCATCATCGGCCGCGACGAGATCGACTGGGCGGTCGAGCGCATCGCCAAGGTCCTGACGACGCTGTAGGCGTTTGAACGTTCTAACGTTCTAACGTTCTAACTTTCTAACGTTTTAACGACGGTGTCGCTATACTGCGCAAGATGCGACGACAAGGCCCCACCACCCTGCGCCACGTAATCGTCGCGGTGCTGGTCGTGGTGGTGATCAACGCCCAGCTGACCTGGTGGATCGTCTTCGTGCTGCGCCTCAACCGCGACATTCTGGGGATCGAGCGGCAGCGCTTGCTGGGCGCCGCGCAGGCCGAGGCGGCGCGGGTGCACAGCGAGCTGACGACGGCCCGCACCGCCCTCGAGGCCGCGGTGCTGATGGGGGACGAGCCGGGGCGCTCGCCGGCGCCGCCGCCCTTCATCGGTTGGAGGTCGCGGCCGCTCGCGGGTGAGTGCCCGGCGGCGAAGCTCAACAGCTCGGGCGGCGTCGAGCTGAGCGTGAGCAGCGGCCTGGGCTGCGTCACGGGGGTCGCCGGACCCGAGTGGCGCCAGCGGGTCTGCGAGCTGGGGCCGGAGCTCGAGCTGACGGTCGCCGACGCCGACTCGACCCCGGGCGGGACGGTGGCCGCGCCCTTCGACGGCCTCCGGGTGCGGCCGCGCGATGCGGTGTGGCAGGGCCTGCTCGAGCGCTACCGCGGGCGGATCCTGATGATGGTGTCGGAGGGCGGTTTCTTCGCCGTCCTGCTTCTGGTGCTCATCGCACTCCTGTGGCGGAGCTTCCGCCGCGACGTCGAGCTCGAGCGGCAGCACCGCAACTTCCTGTCGGCGGTCACCCACGAGCTCAAGTCGCCGCTTGCCTCGATGCGCCTGACGCTCGAGACGGTGATCTCCGGGAGGGCGTCGGGGGAGAGTGCGGGCCGATTCCTCCGCGCCGCCCTCGAGGAGGTCGAGCGGCTCGACGGTCTGGTGCAGAAGATCCTCGAGGCGACCCGCTACTCCCGGGGGCGGTCCGTGCTGGCGCCTCGGGAGGCATCGCTCAGCCAGCTCGTCGAGGAGGCGGTCGCCGCCTTCGGTCGTCGGGCGGGGGCCGCCGGCGCGCGGCTCGAGGTGACGGTCGAGCCCGACATCTACGCGGAGGTCGACGAGGAGGCGATGTCGATCGCGATCTCGAACCTGCTCGACAACGCCATCAAGTACGGCGGCCGGCCGCCGCGGGTCGGGGTGCGCCTCGGGCTCGAGGGGAACCACGCCGTGCTCGAGGTGGCCGACAACGGCGCCGGGGTGCCGGAGGAGGACCGCAGGCTGATCTTCGGACGCTTCTTCCGTGGCGGCGACGAGATGACCCGCGGCACCAAGGGAACGGGCCTCGGCCTGTATCTGGTACAACAGATCGCGGGAGCGCACCGCGGCACGGTCAAGGTGGCCTCGACCGGGCCCGAGGGCACGGTCTTCCGCCTCACCGTGCCGGGCTGCGAGCGCTGAGGACGGACGGCCGGGGAGGAGCCATGAAGAAGCACATCCTCATCGTCGATGACGAGGAGCACCTCGCCGATGCCCTGGCCCACAACCTGCAGTTCGAAGGCTTCGCGACGACGATCGCCAACGACGGCGAGGAGGGCTTGAAGCTCGCTCGCACGATCCAGTTCGATCTCGTGGTCCTCGACATCATGATGCCGAAGCTCGACGGCCTCGAGGTGTGCAGGCGCCTGCGCGCGACCGGCAGCAGAGTGCCGATCCTCTTCCTGACCGCGCGCAGCACCGACGCCGACCGCCTGCTCGGCCTCAAGGTCGGGGCCGATGACTACCTGGCCAAGCCCTTCCTGCTCGAGGAGCTCATCCTCCGCATCCACGGCATCTTCCGCCGGCAGGAGTGGTACCGCAGCTCGCCCGACGAGCGGGAGGTGTACCGCTTCGGGGCCAACGAGGTCAACTTCCTGACCTTCGAGGCCACCAGCCAGGGCCGCACGGTCAGCCTCACCGAGAAGGAGTGCATGCTGATGAAGCTGCTGGTGGAGCGCCGGAACCAGGTGGTCTCCCGGGAGGAGATCCTGGAGCGGGTCTGGGGTTACCGGTTCTCGACCTCCTCGCGCACGATCGACAACTTCATCGTTCGCCTGCGCCGGTACTTCGAGGATGACCCCAAGAGCCCGCGCTACATCCAGTCGGTGCGCGGCGTCGGCTACCGTCTGACCGTGCCCGGCTGATCCGGCGGCCATGACCTCCCGGCACCAGGTGCTGCTCGCCATCCTGTTGACGGGCAATGCGCTCGCGTTTGCCGGCGTGGATCCGATCACCCAGATGCTGAGCGCGCTCCTCGTCCTGTGGCTGCTCCTCGACGCTCGGCAGCCGCCGGCCCTACCGCGGGCGGCCCGCTGGGCGGCGGTGGGCTTCGGTCTTCTGATCGCGGCGCAGCTCACGCCGCTGCCGGCGGCGCTGCGCACGCTCCTCCAGCCCGGCTTCGCCGAGGTCATGCCCTCGGGGTGGGCGAGCCTGAGTCTCGCACCCTGGTCGACCCTGGTGGCGGGAGCCTCGGCGGTGGTTGCCGGCGGCGTCGCCTTGACGGCGATGCGGATGGCCGGAAGCCGCAGCGGCCTGCCGCGACTGCTGGCCCTGATGGCCTTCGTGTGCGGCCTGCTCGCCGTGCTCGGGCTCGCCGGGGAGAGCCGGGCGCCGGAGAAGGTGCTGCTGCTGCGGAGCAACACCGGCGGCGGCGACGCCTACGGGCCCTTCGTCAACTCCAACCACTTCGCGCTCGCGATCGAGCTCGGGTTGCCGGCGGCTCTGGTCCTGGCCGCTGCGGCCGCCCGCAACCTCGGCCGCCCGGGCCCAGCCCGCCAGCGGGCGGCCGTGGAGGGCCTGGCGGCGCTCACGGTCGCCGCGGTGGCGGCGGCGGCGGTGCTGCGCTCGGGATCGCGCGGCGGGGTGCTGTTCGCGGCGTTGGCCTTCGGGCTGAGCCTGCCGCTGTGGATGCGGGGCCGGCCGGGCCGCCGCTGGCCCTGGGCGGCGGCCCTCGCAGGGCTTCTGGTCGTCGCGGCGGCGCTCGCCTGGACGCGGGTGCCGGCCCTGCGCGACGGCTTCGCCGAGCTGCTGCTGGTCGAGGGTGTCGAGGGCAACACGCGCTGGGATCTGTGGGGGGGCACCGTCCGCTCCTTCGCGAGGGCGCCGGTGCTCGGCTCCGGGCTCGGCAGCTACGCCTTCGTGATCGGCCTCGACCGCCCGGCCACCGGCACCTCGGTTCTCGAGGAGGCGCACAACGACTGGCTCGAGTGGTTGTCGACGACGGGCCTGGCGGGAGCCGCGGTGCTCGCGCTGCTGGCGGCCGCGGTGGCGGGCGGCCTCGGACCGGGCCGGCTGCGGCGGCTCCGCCACGAGCTGCGATACCCGCTCGCCGCGGCGGCGATGGCCCTGACCGCGGCCGGCCTGCACGAGGTCGTGGACTTCGGCCTGCAGATCCCGCTCAACCGCTACCTGCTCGCGGTCTGGGTCGGTCTGGTCTTCGGGGTGGCCGCGCGGCTGGACTCGACGCGGGAGCGGGCGGCGGCGGTGGGGGCGCCCGTCGCCGATGAGGGGGCGGATCACCGCCGGCCGGAAGCGGCAGCGACGGGCCTGGCGGACCCGGACCCCAGGTCGGAGGAGGACGCCGGTGCGCGGACCTGACGAGATCGGATCGCACGTGCGGCGGATGCGGGCCACGACGAGATCGGATCGCACGTGCGGCGGATGCGGGCCACTGCCGTCGCCGCGCTGGCTGCGATCCCGGTCGCGGTCGCGGCGGCCTTCCTCGTGCCGCACCGCGGGGCCGCGCTCGCGTCGCCCCTGACGATCACGGTGGCTGCGGTCGCGGCGAGCCTGTGGCTGGCTTTCACCGCCGAGCGTGACGCCCGCGGCCGGCTGGAGGGGATCCGGCGTGCCTTCGCCGTCCACGGTGACGAGGGCCGCCTCCTCCGCGACCACTGGCTGGTCTACCTCATGGTCGTGCTGCGCCTGGAGGCCCTGGCGGTCTGCGGGAGGCGCAGCTCCTGCTGGGGCGGGCGAGAGCCCTCCGCGGAGACACTGCAAGCTGAGCTTTCTCAGTAGCTTCGGTGGAGCCCGAGAGAACGTCGATCGGGAGCCTCCGGCTGCAACTTCCACCTCAATTGTGCGTACAATAGGCACCAGGCGTGCCCCTGCGACGCGAGAGCCGCCTGTGTGCGGTGGCTGTTTCGGGAGGCGAGATGAAACGTTGGCTCTGGTTGGCGGCCGCAGCGGTGATCGTGATCGCGGCCGGCGTGACCCTGGTCGCCCTGCCGAGGGGCCAGGAGTGGACCTCGTCCTCGCCCGAGGCGGTGGCCGAGTTCCAGGCCGGCATCGATGCTCAGATGAAGCTCTACGAGGATGATGCCAGACGCCACTTCCGGCGCGCCCTCGAGCTCGACCCCGACTTCGTGATGGCCAACCTCTTCACGATCGACGGCTACCGCCACGACGGTGACGAGGCGAAGGTGGAGGCCCTGCGGGAGAAGATGCTGTCCGCCGATCTGAGTGCCTTGACGCCCCGTGAGCGCTTCTTCGTCGAGCGGGCGCGGGCGCGCAACGAAAAGCGCACCGAGGACGCCGAGCGGCTTCTCGACGAGTACGTCGCCCGCTACCCGAACGACCCCTACATCCTGCATCAGAAGGCCCTCCGCGCCTGGGGACGCGGGGACCTCGACGAGGCCGAGCGCCTCAACTACCGTCTGGTCGAGATCAGCCCCAACTGGGTGATCGCCTACAACCAGCTCGGCTACATCAACATGATGAAGGGGCGGTTCACCGAGGCGGAGGAGTACTTCAAGAGCTACCGCTTCATCGCCCCCGACCAGGCCAACCCCCACGACTCGCTGGGCGAGCTTTTCATCACCCTCGGGCGTTATGCGGAGGCCCGGGAAACCCTCGAGAAGGCTGTCGAGATCAAGCCCGACTTCTGGGCGGCCTACAGTCACCTCGTGTTGTTGGGAGCCTTCGGGGACGACCCTGAGCTCGTCGACAGCGCCATCGAGCGGGCCACCGCGCTCGGCGCTCCGGAGCCTCTGCTGAGCTCGATGGCGTGCCTCGAGGACTACGCGGCGCTGCGGAAGGCCGAGGCGTGGGAGACGATCCTGAAGCAAGCGGAGTCCTCGTGCGTCACGGGCCTCGGCGACGGCTTCGCGATCGCCACCACCCACCTCGCGGCCTGCAAGATTGGCGACTGGAAGACTGCGGAGGCGATCGAAGCGAAGGCTGCGGAGTTCGTCAAAAAGTCTTCCGATGGTGATGACATGCGGAAGGCCGAGCCCTTTATGGGGGCGCTGCTCCACATGGAGGGCATTCGCCTCGCCCTGCAGGGTGACCGCGGAGCCGCCGTCGAGAAGCTGCGCGAGGCCGACCAGCACCTGACCTACATGGAGGCCGGCTCGGCCATCTACAAGCTGATCAACCGAGCGATCCTCGCCGAGGTCCTGCTCGCCGATGGCCAGGACTCTGAGGCCGCGGCCCTGATGACGGAGGTCCGCGCCGTCAACCCGGTGCTGGCGGCCGACTTCGAGGCGGGCGGCCACGAGACCCTGGGGCTCGAGAAAAGCTGACCCGGCCGCCCGCGGGCGGCGGCTTCAGTCCGGTAGGGCTTTCCGCAGGCAGCTCACCGCCGCCCGGAGCCCGCGGCTCAGGGGGTGGTCGCCGAGACGGTGGTCGACCGCCTCGCTGACGCTCTCGAAGTACCACAGCTGGCGCCGCGGTCCCGCGTTGAACGGGCGCCACACGCTCGCGACGTCGTCGGTGCGCTCGATGTCGGCGAGCAGCGACTGCACGTTGTGGAGCACGTCCGCCGCCTTCACGAGCACCGCCTCTTCGGGCATGACCCTCACCCGCGCGACCTGCTCGCGCTTGCGCAGCTCCCAGGTGTCGATCTCACTGCGGTCGCGGCGCTTGTCCTCGGTGACGGCGAGGACGAGGGCGAGCACCTCGTCGCCGCCGGCGCGGCGGATGCTCTCTGCACCGTCCGGATCGGCGACGTCCTCCAGGTAGTCGTGAAGCGCCGCCGCCGCGAGGACCTCGTCGCGCACGCCGAGCCGGGCGAGGATGCACACCGTGCCCATCAGGTGGGTGATGTACGGCACCCGCTCCGGAGCCTGCGGAGCCTCGTCGCGTGCCGCCGCGGGGCTGTCGGCCGTCTTGCGGAACTGGTGGTAGTGGCCGCGCGCCGCGAGCCGGATGGCCGCCTCGAGGAGCGGCGAGAAGAGCCCGTCGCCGCCGGTCGGGCTGGGGGGCGTTCGATCGTCGGCCATGGCGCGACGAGTGTAGCTCTGCCAGGCGGCAGGGTGGGAGATGCGAGATGCGAGGTCGCGGTCAGATGCGGGAGGGGGCGGGGTGCGGGCGGGCACCGTGCGCCGTACCGGTTTCCGGGTGAGCCGAGGGTCCAGCAGTCGGCGCCCTCAGTACGAGAAGGGGTCCAGCCAGATGGCCTCTTCGGCCGCAGACCCGTCGTCGGCCGGCTGAGGGTTGGCCTCGGCAGCGGGCTCGGTACCGGTCCCCTCGGCATGGGCGGACCGCTTGCGCGAGCGGCGGGGCCGGCGGCGCCGCTTCTTGGCCGGCGCCGG
>JALOKS010000056.1 GCA_025456385.1 Thermoanaerobaculales bacterium
GCCTACACCAACGACCAGCGGATCCTCGACGTCCAGCACCCCAAGGACATGCGCCGCGCCCGCGCCGCCGCGATCAACATCATCCCGTCCTCGACCGGCGCCGCGAAGGCGATCGGCCTCGTCTACCCGGCGCTCGCCGGCAAGCTGCACGGGGCGGCGATGCGGGTGCCGGTGGCCGACGGCTCGGTCTGCGACCTGAGCTTCGTCGCCAGCCGCGACAGCTCGGTCGAGGAGCTGCGCGCCGCCTTCACCGCGGCCGCCGCCGGCGAGCTCGCCGGCATCCTGCGCGCCACCGAGGTGCCGATGGTGTCCTCGGACGTCATCGGCGAGACCCACTCCACGGTCATCGACCTCGCGCTGCTCGCCCAGGTCACGCCGCGCTTCTTCCGCGTCGTCGGCTGGTACGACAACGAGAACGCCTACGCCCTGCGCTGCGTCGACCTCGTCGAGCGGATGGTCGCCAGGGAGCGGGCGTGAGCCTGCCCGCCCTCGAGGAGCTCGAGGCGCTGGCGGGCGCGCGGGTCCTGGCCCGCCTCGACCTCAACGTGCCGGTCGGCGGCGGCGAGGTCCTCGACGACACCCGCATCACCGCCGCCCTGCCGAGCCTGCGCTGGCTGCTCGAGCGCGCCGAGGTCGTGGCGGCCTGCTCCCACCTCGGCAAGGCCAAGGGCAGGCCCGAGCCCGCCTTCTCCCTCGCGCCGGTGGCTGAGGCCCTGGCCTCCGCCCTCGGCCGGCCGGTGCGCTTCGTCGCCGACTGCCTCGATCCGGCCCGCGCCGATGCCGCCCGCGGCGAGCTCCTGCTGCTCGAGAACCTGCGCTTCCACGCCGGCGAGCAGGCCAACGACCCCGGCTTCGCCGAACGGCTGGCCGCGCCCTTCAGCCACTACGTGAACGACGCCTTCGGCACCGCCCACCGCGCCCACGCCTCGGTGGTGGCCGCCGCGGCCCGCTACCCGCGCGGCCGGCGGGCGGCCGGCCGGCTGATGGCGAGCGAGGTGGCGGCGCTCGGCCGCCTGGTCGACGCACCCGAGCAGCCCTTCGTCGCGGTGGTCGGCGGCGCCAAGATCTCGACCAAGACCGCCCCGCTCGCGGCCCTGCTCGGCCGCGTCAGCACCCTCCTGATCGGCGGCGGCATGGCCAACACCTTCCTCCTCGCCCGTGGGCTCGAGGTCGGGCGCTCGCTGGTCGAGGCGGACATGGTCGACACGGCCCGCGAGGTGCTGGCGACGGCCGCCGCGCGCGGCGTCGAGGTGGTGCTGCCCGCGGACGTGGTGGTCACCGACACCATCGAGGACCCGCACCGGGTCGAGGTGGTGCCGAGCGACCGCATCCCCGCCGGGCTCTCCGTGGTCGACATCGGGCCCCGCGCCCGCGCCCGCTGCGCCGCGGCCCTCGGCGCGGCGCGGACGGTGTTCTGGAACGGGCCGATGGGGGTGTTCGAGAGCGAGGCCTTCGCGGCCGGCACCCTCGCGGTCGCTGCGGCGCTCGCGGCATGCCCGGGGTTCACGGTGGTCGGCGGCGGCGAGTCGGTGATGGCGGTGCGGCAGGCCGGCCTCATCGACCGCATCGGCCACGTGTCGACCGGCGGCGGCGCGTCGCTCGCCTTCCTCGCGGGCGAGGAGCTGCCGGCGGTCGCGGTGCTCGCGGGCTGAGGGCTGGGGTGTGGCGATGCGCAGACTGCTGATCGCGGGCAACTGGAAGATGCACAAGGGGGTCGCCGAGACGACCTCCTTCTTGGAGTCCTTGCTCGCCGAGGACCTGCCGCCGGCGGTCGACGTCGTGTGCTGCCCGCCCTTTGCGTCGCTGCCCGCGGCGGCGATGATGCTCGCCGGGGCCGAGGTCGGCCTCGGAGCGCAGAACGTGCACTGGGAGGCCTCCGGCGCCTTCACCGGCGAGGTGGCGGCGCCGATGCTCGCCGAGCTCGGGGTGGGCTGGGTCATCGTCGGCCACTCCGAACGGCGGACTCTGTTCGGCGAGACCGACGCCACCGCTGTCGCCCGCGCCCGCGCGGCGCAGGCGGCCGGGCTCGAGGTCATCTACTGCGTCGGCGAGACCCTCGCCGAGCGCGACCAGGGCGCGACCTTCGCGGTTCTCGAGCGCCAGACGAGCGGCCTCGCCGAGCTCGACCCGCGGCGGCTCGCTCTCGCCTACGAGCCGGTGTGGGCGATCGGCACCGGCCGCAACGCGAGCCCGGAGCAGGCCGAGGAGGCGCACGCCTTCCTCCGCGTGCGCCTCGCGGGAGCCTTCGGCGGCGGCGCGGCCGAGGGCCTGCGGATCCTCTACGGCGGCAGCCTCAAGCCCGCCAACGCGCGCCAGCTGCTCGCGCTGCCGGATGTCGACGGCGGCCTCATCGGCGGCGCAAGCCTTGACCTGCGATCGTTTTCCGATATCATCCGCGCTGCAGCGGCGCGCGCCGCGGGAGTCGACTCGTGACAGTCCTTCTGGTCATCCTCTACATTCTGGTGTGCCTGTTCCTGATCATGGTGGTGCTCCTGCAGCAGGGCAAGGGCGCGGACCTCGCCGGCGCCTTCGGCGGCGGCGGCAGTCAGACCTCCTTCGGGCCGCGCACGACGACCAACCTCATGCATCGGATGACGACCGGCGCCTTCGTGCTGTTCGTGGTGCTGTGCCTGAGCCTCGCGATTCTCTCCGGCAAGCGGCGGAGCTCGGTGATGGAGGGGGTCGCGGAGCCGGCCCCGGCGGAGAGCTCGCAGCCCGCGGCGCCGGCCCTCGAGCCGGCCGCCGAGGACGCGGGTGCCGCGGGCGATCCGGCGCTGCCCGCCGCCGCCGGCGGGGGGACGGCCGGCGAGCAGTCGAGCGCCCCCGCCGACGCGCCCGCGGGCGGGCAGTAGGGCCTTGTCACCGCTCGGGTCGGACCCTAAGATGTGCTTGTCGCTTCGTGCCGAAGTGGCGGAATTGGTAGACGCGCACGGTTGAGGGCCGTGTGGAGCGATCCGTGCCGGTTCGAGTCCGGCCTTCGGCACCACATTTCAAGAGCCCCCGAACGCTGTTCGGGGGCTCTTGAAATGTGAGGAAGCTCCGCTCCATTCGCGACCCCGATCGAAGGGAATTCCGAATTCAAAATTCCGAATTCCGAATTCACCCCCGGTGTCCTACCCGCGGTCGCGGACCTTGGCCCAGGTGTCGCGCAGGGTCACGGTGCGGTTGAGCACCGGCCGTCCCGGCCGCGAGTCGGGGTCGAGGCAGAAGTAGCCGAGGCGCTCGAGCTGCAGGCGCTCCCCGGCCGCGAGCTCCGCCACGCTCGGCTCGAGCCGGGCCTCGCTCACCACCCGCAGTGACGCGGGGTTGAGGTCCTCGACCCAGTCGCGCTCGGCGCCCGGATCGGGGCGGGTGAAGAGCGGCTCGTAGAGCCGCACCTCGGCGCCCACGGCGTGGGCCGCCGACACCCAGTGCAGGGTGGCCTTGACCTTGCGCCCGTCGGGGGCGTCGCCGCCGCGGGTCGCGGGGTCGTAGCTGCAGCGCAGCTCGACGATCGCGCCGCTGGGGTCCTTCACCACCTCGCGGCAGGTGATGAGGTAGGCGTAGCGGAGGCGCACCTCGCGCCCGGGAGCGAGGCGGTAGAACTTGGGCGGCGGCTCCTCCATGAAGTCCCCGGCCTCGATGAAGAGCTCGCGCGCGAAGGGCACGCGGCGCGAGCCGGCGCCGGGGTCCTCGGGGTTGTTGACCGCCTCGAGCTCCTCGCTCGCGCCCTCCGGGTAGTTCTCGATCACCACCTTGAGGGGCTCGAGCACGCCCATCCGGCGGGCCGCGGTCCGGTTGAGCTCCGTGCGCACCGCGTGCTCGAGCAGCGCCGGGTCGACCACGCTGTTGCGCTTGGCGACACCGACGCGGAGGGCGAAGTCGCGCAGCGCCGCCGGCGGGTAGCCGCGCCGGCGGATGCCGCAGATGGTCGGCATCCGGGGGTCGTCCCAGCCGCTGACGCGGCCCTCCGCGACTAGCCGCAGGAGGCGCCGCTTCGACAGCACCGTCGAGGCGAGGTTGAGGCGCGCGAACTCGATCTGGCGCGGCCGCGAGGGCACCGGCAGGTGCTCGACCAGCCACTCGTAGAGCGGCCGGTGGTCCTCGAACTCGAGGGTGCAGAGGCTGTGGGTGATGTGCTCGATGGCGTCCGACTGGCCGTGCGCGTAGTCGTAGGTCGGGTAGATGCACCAGCGGTCCCCGGTGCGCGGGTGGCTGGCGTGGAGGATGCGGTAGAGCACCGGGTCGCGGAGGTTGATGTTGCCGGCCGCCATGTCGATCTTCGCGCGCAGCACCCGGGCCCCGTCCGCGAACTCGCCGGCGCGCATGGCGCGGAAGAGCACCAGGTTCTCGTCGCTGCCGCGCTCGCGCCACGGGCTCGCCGCGCCCGGCTCGGTGAGGGTGCCGCGCTGGGCGCGGATCTCGTCGGCGGACTGGTCGTCGACGTAGGCGAGCCCGCTCCGGATCAGGTGCTCGGCCCACTCGTAGAGCTGCTCGAAGTAGTCGGAGGCGTGGTAGAGGTGCGCGCCCCAGTCGAAGCCCAGCCAGCGCACGTCCTCCTTGATCGCCTCGATGTACTCGTGCTCCTCCTTGACCGGGTTGGTGTCGTCGAAGCGCAGGTGGCAGCGGCCCCCGAACTCCTCGGCGATGCCGAAGTTGAGGGCGATGGACTTGACGTGGCCGATGTGCAGGTAGCCGTTGGGCTCGGGGGGAAAGCGCGTCACCACCTCGCGGTGGCGGCCGCTCGCGAGGTCGTCGCGGACGATGTCGCGGATGAAGTCCTGGCGCTCGACCGCGGGCTGCTCGTCGCTCATGCTGCCTCTCCCCTGCCCCCGCCCCCGACTCAGGCCTTCATCGCGCGCAGGACCTCGACCGCCCGCCGCAGCCGCCACCGGCAGCGCTCCTTGCCGAGCGCGGCCATGGTCTCGTAGAGCGGCGGCGTCGCCGTGCGGCCGGTGAGGGCGACGCGCAGCGGCATGAAGAGCTCCTTGGCGTTCCAGCCCGAAGCCTCCATGAAGGACGTGAGCGCCTGCTCCACCGCCGCGACCTGCCACTCGAGGATTGGGTCGAGGTGGCCCTCGAGGAGCTCCTGAACGGCCTTCGCGGTCGCGGCCGGGCCCCGCCCGGGGGCCGCCAGCCGCGGCAGGGCCTGCGCCTCGTAGCTGACCTCGCCGGCGAGGAAGAAGCCGGCGTAGGGGACGAAGTCGGCGAGGGTCTCGATGCGCTCCTGCACCAGCGGCAGGATCGTCAGCAGGTAGGAGTCCGCGAGGGGCCCGCCGCGGAGCCGGGCGAGGAGCTCCTCGGGGCGCAGGTCGCGGAGGTACTTGCCGTTGAGCCAGCCCAGCTTCTCGAGGTCGAAGACCGGTCCGCCGAGGCTGATGGACTCGAGGCGGAAGGCGGCGACGAAGTCCTCGCGGCTGAACTGGTCGCGCTCGTCGGGCATGGTCCAGCCCATCAGCGCGAGGTAGTTCAGGAGCGCCTCGGGGAGGATGCCCGCAGCGCGGTAGTGCTCGAGGCTGACCGGGTTCTTGCGCTTCGAGATCTTCGAGCGGTCGGCGTTGCGCAGCAGCGGCAGGTGGCAGAACACCGGCGGCTCCCAGCCGAAGGCCTCGTAGAGGCGCACGTGCTTCGGCAACGACGAGATCCACTCCTCGGCGCGGATGACGTGCGAGATCTCCATCAGGTGGTCGTCGACCACGTTGGCGAGGTGGTAGGTCGGGAGGCCGTCGGACTTGAGCAGCACCTGGTCGTCCACCTGGCTGTTGGCGACGGTGATCGTCCCGCGCAGGAGGTCGTCGGAGGCGGTCTCGCCGTCGACGGGCATCGCGAGCCGGATCACGTGCTCCTCGCCGGCGGCGCGGCGGCGCGCCGCCTCGGCCGGCGCCAGCGCGCGGCAGCGCCGGTCGTAGCCGAGCTGGGCCTTGGCCGCCTTCTGCTCGGCCCGCAGGGCGTCGAGCCGCTCCCGGCTGCAGAAGCAGGGGTAGGCGGCGCCGCCGGCGACGAGCCGCTCGGCGTGCTCGCGGTAGATCGCCGTGCGCTCGCTCTGGCGGTAGGGCGCGAAGGGCCCGCCGCGATCGGGGCCCTCGTCCCACTGCAGGTCGAGCCAGCGCAGGGCCTCGAGGATCATGCGCTCGCTCGCGCCCGTGCTGCGCTGGCGGTCGGTGTCCTCGATGCGGAGGATGAAGCTGCCACCGAGCCGGCGCGCGAGAGCCCAGTTGAAGAGCGCCACGTAGGCCGTGCCCACGTGGGGGTCACCCGTCGGGCTGGGCGCGATGCGTGTCCGCACCGGTCGGCTCATCGCTGCACTCCAGAAGAAAGCGCCGGCGGGCGGCGCGAAGGGTCATTGGCGGAGAGGGCGGGATTCGAACCCGCGGTCCGGGTTTACCCCGGACAACTGCTTAGCAGGCAGCCCTGATCGACCACTCCAGCACCTCTCCGCGCCAGGGGCGGTATTGTACGGCGGGCGACGGCGGCTGTAAACCCGTGGTCGCCTTCCCGTTTCCGTGCCCGTCTCCGTGCCCGTCTCCGCTTCCCTGCCCAAAGACACGATCCCCGGTGCCATCATCAGACCGGGTACGGAATTTCTCTGGGGCACCGGAGGTGGCGGAGGGAGTGGGATTCGAACCCACGGAGGCGTGAACCTCACCGGTTTTCAAGACCGGCGCCTTCGACCGCTCGGCCATCCCTCCTGGACCGTCTACTTTACACCGGAATCTCCGCGACCCGAGGCCCCGATCTGCTGCCAGCCGTACCGGTCCCCTCCCCACCTTCAAAGCCTCGGTGAGATTTCGGAAGGTCGAGCGGAAATCAAGGTGACCACTCCGGGCACGGGTCAGTAGCCGCCCAGGTTGCCCTTGATCTCCGGCAGCGCCCCGACGCCTTTGAGCCCGATCACGACCAGGAACTCGCGCGTCGGGAAGGTGCCGAGGCGGGTGTCGCGGTAGACCGCCGAGATGTTCCAGCAGCTGCCCTCGTAGTCGAGCGCGTAGCGCTGGTCGCCGAGCTCCGAGCGCTCGAGGTCGTAGGCGACCTGCACCGAGGCGGCGAGCGGGAAGCCGGGCCGGCGAAAGCTCAGCATGGCGCGCGCCTGTGACGACAGGCGGTCGCCGGTCCGCGGGCTGAAGCTCTGGTACCAGGTCAGGTTGAGCATGCCGAGAGGGCTCTGAGCCGAGCCTGCGAGCGAGGTCGAGCGCAGGTTGTGGAAGAGGTGGTCGTAGGAGAGCCTGGCGTCGAAGCCGGTGCGGACGGACGGCGTCACCCGCAGCGCCATGCCGAGGGCCGAGAACTGGCTGGTGCGGATTCCGTCGCCGGGGTTGAGCGGCGCATCGAAGGAGTAGTCCTGAAAGAACTCGAGGGAGCCCAGCTCGCGGGTGCCGAGGCCCTCGCGGGAGCGCCCGAGAAGACGGTTGGCGAGGACGAAGCGGACGAGGTTCGCATCCTGCGGCGTCGAGTCGACCTCGTCGAAGATCGGCAGCAGCGTGACGTCGGTGGGCGTCGTCAGGTAGAGGTACTGCAGCCGCGGCTCGATCAGGTGCTTGAGCTTGTCGAAGGAGCCGAGGCCGCCTTCGAAGATGCGCGACAGCGAGGGGCCGACGACGTCGACGGCGCCGGCAGCGTAGAGACGACTGATGGGATCGTCGTTGAAACCCCGGCGGTCCTCCGTGTAGCGCTGCGTGTAGTAGGTGGCGCGGCCGCCGAGGCGCGGCGTCACCGACAGCCACGGCGGCGAGGGCAGGGTGTAGGCGAAGGTCGGGAAGAAGTCCGCGCGCCCGTAGGAGCCGCTGAGCTCGCCACCGCGGTCGACCCGCAGGCCGGCCAGAGAGGAGATCAGGCTGAGGTAGATCGGCGAGCCGGCGATCGCGGTCGAGCCCGAGCGCAGCTCGATCTCCGGCAGCTGACTGAGGACCACGTCGGCACCGGTGAGGAAGGTCTGCCGGTGGTCGGCGCGGAGGTTGAGGGCGAAGGGGCCGAGGCTGCGGGTCAGGTAGGCGAAGGAGTAGAGGTCGCGGCGCGTGTTGGCGTCGAAGCTGCGGTCGAAGTCCTGCCAGAAGTCGATGTCGGAGAGGTTCTCGACCTGGGCCAGGAAGCGGAAGCCGAGGAGGTCGTCCTGAGAGTGCTTGCCGAAGACCTTCCACTCCGTCTGCTCGGCGGCCCGGTCCCGGATGGCGTAGAGATCGATCTCCCCGGCGGCGCCGGCGACCGGCGCCCACCGCCACCCGTTGCCGAGCCCGAAGAAGCCCTCGGTGTAGTAGTCCGCGAACACGGTCGTGTCGTAGCTCCGCCCCAGCGGCACGTAGAGCGGCAGCCCGATGTTGAAGCCGCGCCGGTCCGAGTAGCCGAGCCGCGGCATCAGCAGGCCGGGCGCGCGCTCCTGCTTGACCGGCCACACCATGTAAGGCAGGTAGAAGACGGGCACGCCCTGGACCTTCATCGCGACGCGCGAGAAGCGGCCGAGGCCCTCCTCCTCGACCAGAGCCGAACGGAAGCTGAAGTTCCAGGGCGGCGTCCCGTCGTCGCTCTCGCAGGTGGTGAAGGTCGCGTGGTCGATCCGGTAGTGGGTCTCGTCCAGCTTCTCGATCTCGCGGCCCGCGAACCTGTACATCGGATCGACGAAGGCCGTCGCGTCGAGGAAGATGCCGGTCTTCGTCAGGAGGTTGAAGCGCGCCTCGGCGGCGGTGAAGCGGCTCGGGCCGCGGTCGACGATCACGTTGCCGCGCGCCACGATGTCGCCGCTCGCGCGGTCGTAGTCGAGCTCGTCGCAGCGGATCTCGATGTCCTGGTAGAGGACCCGGACATCGCCCTCGCCGCGCCAGCGCTCGGCGTTGCCCGACTGCTGCTCGGCGGTCAGGACCACCCGCTCCTGGAGGTCGGCGGCGCCCGCTCCCAGCGTCGCCAGGATCGCCAGAGACAGGGCCGCGAGCAGCCGCGGCGGCCGGCGGGTCCTGCAGCCCTCACGCTCGATCGTGCACCTCCGCGGGGTCGGCGCCCCGCTCATTGTAGCCGGTCGCCCCGGGCCGCCTGCCCCGCGTACAATGGCCGGATGCGATACCTCGGCGTGGATCCCGGCGGGCGTCGGATGGGGCTTGCCGTCGGTGACGACGCCTCCGGCGTGGCAGCGCCGCTCGCGGTGGTCGCCTACGGAGGGGTGGCGGCCGCCGCTCGCGCGATCGGGGAGGCCGCCGGGCGACTCGGCGCCGCGGCGGTGGTGATCGGGCTGCCCACCGGGGCCGACGGTGCCGCTGCACCCGCGGCCCGGCGCAGCCATCTGCTCGCGGAGGCGGTGGGCGCCCTCGGGCTCCAGGTGTTCCTGCAGTCCGAGCACCTGTCCACCGACGAGGCGCGGCGGCGGGCCCGCGAGTGCGGGCGCGGGCGGCAGGAGCCGGTCGACGACCTCGCCGCCCAGGTCGTGCTCGAGGAGTACCTCGGCGGGAACCGCCGGCGCGCTCCCGGCGGAGCCTGAGGCGTGGCGTCCGGCCGGCGTCGAGCAGCGGCTGCGGCGGGCCTCGCGCTCGCGCTCGGCGCGCTCGGCGCCGGCCTCTGGCTGGGGCACGCGCTGTGGGGCTTTCGCACGAGCCGTCCGAGCGAGGTGTGGGTGGCCGAGGGCGCCGCGGCGCGAGAGATCCTGAGCGAGCTCGAGGCCGCGGGCCTGGTGCCGTCGCCCCGGGCCGCCCGCCTCTACCTCCGCGCCGCGTCCCGCGGCCGCAGCCTGCACTACGGCTGCTACCGCTTCGCGGCCGGCGCCCGCCCGGTCGAGATCCTGGAGGCGATCCTCGACGGCCGCGTGGCGATGTTCGAGGTCACGGTCGTCGAGGGCAGCGACGCGGCCGCCATCGGCGCGACCTTCGCCGCGCGCGGCGTCGGCACCGACGAGGACTGGCGGCGGCTCCAGAGCCGCGTCGAGTGGGTCGAGGAGGCGGTCGGCAACGCCCCCTCGCTCGAGGGCTTCCTCTTCCCCGACACCTATCGCTTCGCCGTCGGCATCGCCGCCGAGCGCGCGGCCCGCCACCTCGCAGAGCGCTTCGTGACGGTGTGGCGTGAGGAGGCGGCGGCAGCCGGTCCGTTGTGGGGCAGCCCCCTCGAGGTCGTCACCCTGGCCTCCCTCGTCGAGGCGGAGACCGCGCTCGAAACCGAGCGGGCGCTGATCGCGGGGGTCTTCGTCAACCGCCTCCGGCGGGGCATGGCGCTGCAGTGCGACCCGACGGTGGTGTTCGCCCTCAAGCGCCGCGGCGAGTGGCAGGGGCGCCTGCTGCGCGCCCACTGGCAGGTGGACGACCCCTACAACACCTACCGCTCGCGGGGCCTGCCGCCGGGTCCGATCAACTCGCCGGGGCGGGCCGCCCTGCGGGCGGCCTGCGCTCCCGCGGCGACGCCCCACCTCTACTTCGTCGCCCGGCCGGAGGGCGGTCATGCGTTCTCGACCACCCTCGCCGAGCACAACCGCGCCGTCGCCCGCCTGCGCGCCGCGCGCCGTTGACCCCGCGCGACCCGGGGTGGTAGCTTCGATCAGAAGGAGCATCCATGGCCGAGCGCTACCGCGTGTTCGCCTCGCACCTGCTCTTCAAGGAGCTCGTCGGCGATGCCCTGGGCCACCTCTACCGCGCCGGCGAGCTCGGTCCGGCCGGCATCCGGAGGACCGCCTGGCTGCGGGTCTTCGACGGGCCGCTCGCCGCGCGGGCCGACCTCGCCGCGGTGGCCCCGCGGGCGCGGCGCGTCAATGAGACGCTGCAGTCGGCCAATATCGCCTCCGCCGTCACCTTCACGGTCGCCGGCGGCGTGCTCGCCCTCGCCCACGACTACGTTCCCTCGCAGCCGCTCAGCCGCGTTCTCGAGCGGGTGGCCTCAGAGGGCTTTCCGATCCCGATCGACAACTCCCTGCTGATCGCCGAGAAGCTCGCGCTCGCCCTGTCTGCCGGGCTCGCGGCGGAGATCGACGGCGCGAGGGTCGTGCACGGACTGCTCAACCCGGCGCTGGTCTTCGTCACCTATGACGGCGAGTGCGTGGTCGCGGGCTTCGGCCTCGGCGACGAGCTGCTGGCCGCGGTCGGCGACGCCGGCGAGCCGTCGATCCTGCCCTACCTCGCCCCCGAGTCGCTGCTCGCGCGCAACCCGAGCCGGCAGGGGGACGTCTACTCCCTGGGCGCGATCCTCTACCACCTGCTGACCGGCTCGCCGCTGCCGGCC
>JALOKS010000057.1 GCA_025456385.1 Thermoanaerobaculales bacterium
CCGCACCGGCTCGTAGCGCGCCATCACCGCTGCAAACGAGGTGGGTTCCGCGCCCCACCCGAGAGCGGCGCATCCAACCGTGAGGAGCAACACGACACCCATCGTCTTCATCACGCACTCCCTTTCGTCACCTTCGACTGTTCCGTGAGCGGCGACCGCTCCAGACCCCGCGACTTCCAGATGAAGAAGATTGCGGGATAGACCACCAGCTCGCCGATGAAGGACGTCAGGATCCCGCCCACCATCGGCGCCGCGATCCGCCGCATGACATCGGCGCCGGTGCCGGTCGCCCACAGGATCGGCACCAGGGCGAAGGTGGTGGCGACGGCCATCGCCTTGGGGCGGATGCGCTTGACCGCTCCGTCGTGAATCGCGCCCGCCAGGTCGGCAAAGCTCGTCATGGCTCCTCGCTGCCGACAGCGCTCGTAGGCGAGGTCGAGGTAGAGCAGCATCACGGTGCCAGTCTCCGCGTCGAGGCCCGCCAGTGCGATCAGACCGACCCAGACGGCGATCGACCAGTTGTAGCCGAGAGCCCCCATCAGCCAGATCGCACCCACCATCGAGAACGGCACCGCGAGGAGAACGATCGCCGTCTTGCCCCACGACCGCGTGTTGAGATAGAGGATGGTCACGATCAGGAGCAGGGTCACGGGCACGATCAGCAGCAGCCGCCCGCGGGCCCGCTGCATGGCCTCGAACTGGCCCGACCAGAGCACCGTGTAGCCCTCGGGGACCTCGACGCGCTCGGCGACCGCCGCCTTCGCGCTCCTGATCCAGGTGCCGACGTCGATGTCGCGCAGGTCCACGTACACCCAGGCGTTCGGGCGCGCGTTCTCGGTCTTGATCATCGGCGGACCCTGGCGGATCCTCATGGAAGCGAGCTGCGCGAGCGGAACCTGGGCACCGCCGGGGGTCGGCACCACGACCTCGGCGAGAGCCGCCACGTTGTCGCGCAGCTCGCGCGGGTAGCGCACGTTGACCGGGTAGCGCTCGAGGCCCTCCACGGTCTCGCTGACGTTCATCCCGCCGACCGCGGTCGCGATCACGTCCTGCACGTCGCCCACCGTCAGGCCGTGCCGGGCGGCGGCCGCGCGGTCGACCTCGATGTCGAGGTAGGACCCGCCCATGACCCGCTCGGCATAGGCCGAGCGGGTGCCCTCGAGCGGCCGCACCGCGGCCTCGACCTCTCTCGCCAGGCGCTCGAGCACCTCGAGGTCGGGCCCGCCGATCTTGATGCCGACCGGGGTCTTGATGCCGGTCGAGAGCATGTCGATGCGGGTCCTTATCGGCATCGTCCAGGCGTTGGTGAGGCCCGGAAACTGCACCGCCCGGTCGAGCTCCTGCACCAGCTTGTCCTTCGTCATCCCCGGGCGCCAGTCCGAGGGGTCCTTGAGGACGATGGTGGTCTCGATCATCGACAGCGGCGCCGGGTCGGTTGCCGTCTCCGCCCGTCCCACCTTGCCCATCACGGACTCGACCTCCGGGAAGGAGGCGATGATCGCGTCGGTCTGCTGCAGCAGCTCGCGCGCCTTGGTGATCGAGATGCCGGGGAGGGTGGTCGGCATGTAGAGGAGGTCGCCCTCCCACAACGGCGGCATGAACTCCGAGCCGATGTGCTGCAGCGGCAGCAGCATCGATGCGACCGCCGCCACCGCGAGGCCGATCACCAGCCAGCGCCGCCGCAGCACGAAGTCGAGCACGGGCGCGTAGGCGGCGCGCAGCAGCCGCGACATCGGGTTCCGCTCCTCGGAGAGGATCCGGCCGCGGATCAGCCAGTACATCAGCACCGGCACGATCGTCACCGCCACCACCGACGAGGCGGCCATCGCCCAGGTCTTGGTGAAGGCGAGGGGACGGAAGAGGCGGCCCTCCTCGCCGGTGAGGGTGAACACCGGCAGGAAGGACACCGTGATGACGAGGAGGGTGAAGAAGAGGGTGGGCCCGACCTCCTGCGCCGAGCGCAGGATGATCTCGAAGTGACTGCGCTCGCCCCGCCACTCCTCGTAGTGCTTGTGCGCGTTCTCCACCATCACCTCGGCCGCGTCGATGAGGACGCCGATCGAGATGGCGATGCCGCCGAGGGACATGATGTTGGCGCCGATGCCCTGGACTCGCATCACCACGAAGGCGACCAGGATCGACACCGGGATCGAGAAGATGGCGACGAAGGCGGAGCGGACGTGGAACAGGAAGGCCACGCACACCAGGCCGACGATGACCGACTCCTCGATCAGGGTCCGCGTCAGGGTGGCGATCGCGCGATCGATGAGCGCACTGCGGTCGTAGGCGACCGAGATCTCCACGTCCTCGGGCAGGCCGCGTCGGAGCTCGTCGAGGCGCTCCTTGACGGCGGCGATGACGGAGCGCGTGTCGGCCCCCGAGCGCACGACGACGATCCCGCCGACCGTCTCGCCCTCGCCGTTCCACTCGGCGATGCCGCGGCGGATCTCCGGGCCGAGCACCACCCTCGCGACGTCGCGCAGCAGGATCGGCGCGCCGCCGGCTCCCAGGCCCAGCGGCACCTGCTCGAGGTCGGCGATCTCGCGGACGTAGCCGAGCCCGCGCACCACCAGCTCGCGCTCGCCCGACTCGATCAGGCGGCCGCCGACGTCGTTGTTGGAACGCTCGATGGCCCGGCGTACGGTGTCCAACCCGACGCCGAAGGCGCGCAGCTTCACCGGGTCCACCTCGACCTGGTACTGGCGCACGAAACCGCCGATGGAGGCCACCTCGGCCACGCCCTCGACCGCGGTCAGGCCGTAGCGCAGGTACCAGTCCTGCAGGCTCCGCAGCTCGTCCAGCGGCCGGGTCGGCGAGTTGAGCACGTACATGAAGGCCCACCCGACGCCGGTCGCGTCGGGGCCGAGGCGCGGTGTGACCCCCTCCGGGAGGCGGCCGCCGAGCCCGCTGAGAGACTCGAGGACCCGCGAGCGCGCCCAGTAGAGGTCGGTGCCGTCCTCGAAGATCACGTACACGAAGGAGAAGCCGAAGTGGGAGTAGCCGCGCACGACCTCGGCGTGCGGCACCGCGAGCATCGCCGTGCTGATCGGGTAGGTCACCTGGTCCTCGACCACCTGCGGCCCCTGGCCTGCGAACTCGGTGTACACGATGACCTGAACGTCGGAGAGGTCGGGGATGGCGTCGATCCGCATGCCCCGCACCGCCCACACGCCGCCGATGACGGCGAAGACCAGCGCGATGAGCATGAAGAACTGGTTGCGGAGCGACCACTCGATGAGCCGGCTCAGCATGGGGTGCCTCCCGCGCGCACGCGGAGGGGCGGAGGGGCGGAGGGGAAAAGGGGCTGAGGGGCAGAGGAACGCCATTGAGCACTGGTCCGCTCGGTTCCTCTCAGGGTTGATCGTGCCGACGGTCCTTGCAGGGGCTCCCCCTCAACTCCTCTGCTCCTCTGCTCCTCTGCTCCTCTGCACCCCTGCCCCTCTGCCCCCCTGCCCCTCTGCTCCTCTGCCCCCCTGCGCGCTCTCACGACCCGCCCCCGTGCCCGCTCCCCGACCGCATCGCGTCGATCGCGGCGCGCAGGTTCGACTCGGAGTCGATCAGGAACTGGGCCGAGGTGACGATCCGCTCCGAGCCGTCCAGCCCCTCGAGAACCTGGATCACACCGTCCGCCTCGACGCCGAGCACGACCTCGCGCGGCTCGAAGCGGCCCTCGCCGAGGGCGACAACCACCAGGTCCCGCGTCCCCGAGCGGATCAAGGCCTGGGCCGGCACCACCAGCGCGTCGCGCGCGGCGAGCGGCTCGAACTGCACCGTGGCGAACATGCCGACGCGGAGGCGTCCGTCCGGGTTCGGCACCGTCAGCACCAGCTTGACCGTCCTCGTCGCCGGCGAGACCTCGGGCTCGATGAAGCGCACCCGCGCCCGCCTCGTCTCGCCCGGGAGGTAGTCGAAGCTCACGCTCGCGGTCGCGCCTTCGCCGAGCCAGGCCAGCTGGTCCTCGTAGACCTCGGCGCTCAACCACAGGCTGGAGAGGTCGGCCACGTGGATGACGTCCATGCCGGGGCTGACCGCCATGCCTTCGAGGCCGTGCAGCCGCTGCATCACGACGCCGTCGAGCGGCGACACCACGGTCAGTGTCCGCCGCACACTGCCGCCGGCCTCGATGGCCGCCACCTCCTCCGGAGTCACGTCCCAGTAGCCGAGTCGGGTCCGCGCCGCCTCGACGAGCTGCTGGGCCCGCACGCGCACCTCCTCGGGCGCGCCCTCGAGACCGCGGGCGTAGCGCAGCGCCGCGAGCAGCTCCTGCTGCGTCTGCACGAGCTGCGGTGCGTAGACCTCGAACAGAGGCTGGCCCGTGCGCACCCGCTCGCCGACCGCGTCCACGAGCACCCGCTCCACGAAGCCCTGGTAGCGGGTCGTCACCGACACCATCCGCTCCTGGTCGTAGCCGAGGCTGCCGACGGTCCGGATCGTGCGCGCGAGGTCGCGGCGCACCACCGGCTCGACCCTCAGGTTCATGCGCTGCTGGACCGCCGTGTCGACGCTCACCGCCCTCCCGCGCCCGTCCCCGACGACGCGCCCGCCCCCCGGGTCCATCGGGACCAGGTCCATGCCGCAGATCGGGCAGGCCCCGGGCTCGTTCTCGACGATGGTCGGGTGCATCGGGCAGGTCCAGAGTTGCTCGTCGTGGCCGGCGCCGTGGCCGGCGCCGCCCCCTGCCGCCGGGTCGGCCGGGTCCCGCGCCGGCGTCAGATCCATCTTGCAGATGGGGCAGGTCCCCGGCTCGTCCTGGAGCACCTCCGGGTGCATGCCGCAGGTCCACAACCCGTCGCCGTGCCCGTCTCCGTCGCCGGGCTCGGCGGTCATCGGCTCCACGCCCAGCCACTCGTCCACCGGACTGAGGCCGAGGGGGTCCACCACCAGGACCAGGGCCACGGCTGCACCAACCAGCAACCACAGCACCGCCCAACCCGTCGCACTGCCCCCCTCGCGGCACCTGAGCTTCCGGGCCGCCGTCGAGGGTGCGAAAATCCGAAATCCGAAATCCGAAATCCGAAATCGGAGGTATCCCCTCTGCTCCTCCGCCCCTCTGCCCCTCCGCCCCTCTTCCCCTCTGCCCCACTTCCCCTCTGCCTTCATTTCCCCTCCTCCAGCGATCCCCCCACCGCCCCCTCGAGCCGGGCACTGGCGATCGCCAGGTCGGCGCGCACGCGTTCGGCGGCGGTGCCCACCTGCAACAGGACGCGCTCGGCATCGAGCAGATCGAGGGCGGCCGCGGTGCCGGCCGCGTACGCCGCCTCGGCGGACTCGAGCGACTGCCGCGCCTGCACCAGGAGCACGGTCTCGTGCACCCGCAGCTGCTCCGCGAGCAGGGGGATCCGGTGCAGCAGCTCGGAGAGCTCGCCGTCGATCGAGGCGGCCAGCTCGCGCGCCGCCTCCTCGGCCGCCAGGCGCCGTGCGGTCCACTCCTCGACGCCGGCCGCCAGCTTCGAGCGCCACACCGGCAGGCTGACACCGGCCATCAGGCCGAGATCGTCGTCGCCATTGCCCTCGGGCGGGTCGAGCCTCCCGGCCGCGTCATCCCGGGGCGAGACGAAGCCGTAGCTGAGGCCGAGCATGACCTCAGGGCCGTAGGCCTTCTTCGCGCGCTCGATCCGCGCCGCGGCGGCCTCGACCTCGGCCGCCGCCGCGGCCACCTCGGGCCGCGAGGCGTGCGCCCGGAGTCGCAGCTCCGCCGGGTCGAGGCTGGTCACCGCCGGAGCCGCCAACGGCCCGACCTCGATCTCCGGCGCCTGCCCTCGGTCGCGCAGCGCGTTGAGGCGGGCCGCGAGCTCGGCCCGGCGCGCCGCGATGCCGAGCAGCCGGCTGTCCGCCAGGGTGATCTCGGCCTGGACCCGGATGACCGCCTGGTCGAGGCCGCTGCCGGCCGCGTAGCGGGCGAGGGCGAGCGCCGCCGTGCGCTCGAGCGTTGCCCGGTCGGCCTCGGTCAGCCGCCGCTCGACGTCGAGAAACTGCAGCTCGTGGTACGCGACCCTCGTCGCTGTCACGAGCTCGAGCCGCGCCGCCTCGACCCGCGCCTGCGCCGCCGCCGCCTCCCACAGGGCAGCCTGCTTCTCCCGGGCCAGGCTGCCGAACCACGGCAGGCTCTGCGAGACGTTGACGGCGGAGCGCAGGGGGCCGACCCGGGTCTGCGGCGACATCACGAACCAGGTCAGCGATGCGGTCGGGTCCGGCAACGCAGCCACCTGCGGCGCCCGCTGGGCCGCGGCGCGCGCCTCGGCCGCGAGCCGCGCCAGGCGCGGGTTGCGCTCGAGGACCTCTGCGAGCAGCACGCGCTGCTCCGGATCGACGATCGCGGCGACGACGCGCCCGGCCGGGCCGAGCTCGGCGGCGTCCGCCTCGCGGATGCCGACGCCGACCCCCGCGGCCGCCGCCAATGCCACGGCGACCACCGCCGTCACAATCTGAAAGCACGAAATCCTCATGGTTCCTCCTCGACCGGTGCGGGGAGCGGAGCCGCTGCTCCCCCGTCAGCGATGCGCGCAGCGAATCGCTCTAGATCAGGAAGGCGCAGTCGAGGAGGAAGACGGGCGCCGGGGGCGGCGGGGCCGGAGGATGCCGGCTCGCCGCAGAGGCTCGCCGCGAGCTCGCGGTGGGCGGGGTCGCTTCGCCAGCCGGCGTTGCCGCGAGAGCAGGGCCGGCGGGCGGGGGACCGCAGGCGGCGACGGCGGGCGGCGGGTCGCCGCCGCACTCACAGCGTGCCGCCCCCAGCGACGAACGGGCGGGGCCCGCTTCGGCGCCGCCCCCGCAGCACGGGCGATCGTCCGCCGCCGCCGGCAGGTCGATGCGCGGGCAGGGCAGACCGCGGTCGCAGTGCCCGCAGGGGCCCGCGGACGCGAGAGGCGCGTTGAGCGCGAGGAGAAGCGCGATCACGCTGAGCCGGAGTCCCGTCCTCATGCGCCCTCGGAAACCGGCGCTGGGCTGCGTCTATTCCGCTCTGGACCGCTGTCGGGCCTCCCCGGTCATTCTCCGGTTTGACTTTCCACCGCGACGAAGCCACCATGCCTCCCGACCGGACAGGATGTGCAGTGGCATCTGAAGTCAACACGATCGCTGGCTACGTCCCGGGGCCGGTGGAGGTCTGGGGTCGGCGGCTCAAGATGGAGTACATCGGCATGGCGTCGGTGTTCACCATCATCGCTGTGCTCATCTACGGTGGCGGGCGGTGGGCGGACTCGGTCCCGGCCACCCTCGGCAGCTTCTTCCTCTTCCTCGGGCTCAAGAAGAAGAACCGCGACCACATCATGTGCTCGGTCCTGCTGTTCGGGGCCGCGCTCCTCGCCCGCCCGGCGGTGCTGACCGGGGACTGGGCGCTCCCGCTGCTGCTCTTCGGCGCCACCGTCTTCTCGCTCGAGCGCGCGGTCGAGAAACGCCCCGAGCAGGTGTACGGGCTGCCGGTCGTGATGGCTGTCTGGGGCTGGCTCGACGGCCTCTGGCTGCTCGGCCTCGCCTTCGCCGCCGGCTACCTCCTCGATCCTCTGCGCGAGCGCGGGGATGCGCGCCGCAAGCTCCTGCGGACGGTGCCGGCGGCCGCCGTCGCGGGTGGAATCGCAACCACGGCCCGGCTCCTCAGCGCCGGTGCGGCGGGCTACTGGCCCACCGCCCGCATGCCGCTGCCAGGCGCCGTCGGGCTCGCGGTCGATATCGCGATCGCGCTGGTGGTCGTGGTCCTTGTCGCCTACTGGCGGCAGCTCCTCGTGCCCCACCGCGTCGGCCCGATCCTGCTGGCGGCCCTCGCGCCGTGGGACCTTCGCGCCACAGCGCTCTTCGGGATGGCGGCCGCGGTGCTGCTGGCGGCGACGGTCTTCCGCCGGAGCATCGACTCCGACCGCCTCCGCCCCTTCGTCAAGCACGCCGAGTGGCACTTCTTCTACCTCGCGCTCGCGGTCGCGCTGGGGGCGGTCCTGGCGCACTGATCGCGCAAGAAACCTCAACGAATCAGATACTTAACAGAGCTGCGCAGGGCGCGTGCTAGACTCGGCCGCACGCACGCGCGCCCGACGGCGCGGACTCTGAGAAGGAGGACGGCGATGCTGCGAAAACCCGCGTTCTGGGTGCTCCTCGTGCTGTCCTCGCTGCTCGGCACGGCTTGGGCCGTGCGGCACTTCGCCGAGGCCTTTCCGCTCATCAGCCTCGATCTGAGGATGGACCGCAGTGGGGCGCTCGCTGCCGCGGAAGCCCTCGCCGTCGAGCGCGGCTGGGGGCCCGACCAGGCCCGACAGGCGGCGCGCTTCGTGCTCGACAGCGAGGTCCAGAGCTTCGTCGAGCTCGAGGCTGGCGGCCGTGAGGCCTTCGCCGCCCTGCTCGCGGGCGAGCTCTTCTCACCCTACACCTGGGTGGTGCGCCGCTTCCGCGAGGGCGAGACCAACGAGGTGGCGGTGCGCTTCCGACCCGACGGCCGGCCCTACGGCTTCCGCGAGACGGTGCCCGAGGACGAGCCGGGTGCGAGCCTCGACCCGGAGGCCGCGCGCGCACTCGCCGAGGCGGCGGTGGCCTCCGGCTGGGAGGTCCGGCTCGACGAGTTCGAGCTGGTGGAGGCCTCGCGCGAGCTCCGACCGGGCGGCCGCACCGATCACAGCCTGGTCTACGAGCGGCCGGACGAGAACCTGGGCGAGGGGCGCTACCGGCTGCGCCTCACGGTCAGCGGCGACCGGCTCACCGAGCTCAGCCACTTCATCAAGATCCCCGAAGCCTTTTCGCGCCGCTACCAGGAGATGCGGGCCGCCAACGAGGGCATCGCCAGCGGCTCGCTCTTCGCGACGGTCATCCTCTACCTCGGCGGCGGCTGCGCCTTCGGCCTCTTCTTCCTGCTCCGCGACCGTTGGGTGCTCTGGAAGCCGGCCCTGAAGTGGGGCCTGCTGATCGCCGGGCTGCAGGGGCTGATATCCCTCAACGAGTGGCCGCTGCGGTGGATGGACTACGACACCGCGGTCTCGACGGGCACCTTCGCCCTGCAGCAGATCGCCCTCGCGATCGGCCAGGTCGTGGCTCTCGGCGCGATCCTCAGCCTGGTCTTCATGGCCGCCGAGGGCCTCGGACGGCGCGCGTTCCCCTCGCACCTCCAGCTCTGGCGCACGTGGTCCGCGGGGGTCGCACCGACGCGGACGGTGCTCGGGCAGACGGTCGCCGGCTACCTCCTGGTCGGCATCTTCTTCGCCTACGAGGTCTGGCTCTACGTCTTCGCCGCCCGCAACCTCGGCTGGTGGTCGCCGTCGAGCGCCCTCACCGATCCCGACGTGCTCGCGACCTACCTGCCCTGGCTGAGCTCGATCGGCATCTCGCTCCAGGCCGGCTTCATGGAGGAGTGCCTGTTCCGCGCGGTACCGCTCGCCGCGGCGGCCCTCCTCGGCCGGCGCTTCGGCAGGACCTGGCTGTGGATCGCCGGCGCGATGCTGCTCCAGGCGGCGGTCTTCGGCGCCGGCCACGCCAACTACCCGGCCCAGCCGGCCTACGCGCGCCTCGCCGAGCTCATCATCCCGGCGCTCGGCTTCGGCGGGATCTACCTGGTGTTCGGGCTGCTGCCGGCGATCGTGCTCCACTTCGCCTTCGACGTCGTGTGGTTCGCACTGCCGCTGTTCGCCGCCCAGACCCCGGGCATCTGGTCCAGCCGGGCCCTGGTCGTGCTGCTCACTCTCGTGCCGCTGTGGGTCGTGCTCGCCGCACGCTGGCGTGCCGGGAGCTGGGGCGAGATCCCCGACGACGCCCGGAACGCCGCCTGGGCCCCGCCCTCCGCCCCACCGCGGGCGGCGGCGCCGCCCGCCGTGGCCTCGCGCGGCCTCCCCGCACGGCTGCAGGCCGCCTTACCGCTGGTCGGCGCCGCCGGGGTCATCCTCTGGGCACTCACGACGAGCTTCCGTCCCGATGCCCCGCCCCTCGCGGGCAGCGACGCCGGGGCGCGGGCGGCCTCCCGCGCCCACCTCAGCGGCCGCGGCGTCGAGCTCGGTCCGGAGTGGCGCGAGCTGTCGAACGTCGAGGCCCCGCTCGGCCTCCAGGACCGCTTCGTCTGGAGCGAGGGCGGGCCGGAGGCCTACCGCGAGCTGCTCGGCCGCTACCTGCCGCTGCCGCGCCGCCAGGTCCGCTACGCGCGCTTCGAGGGCGACGTCGCCGAGCGCGCCGAGGAGTACCTCGTGTTCATCGGGCCCGACGGCGCCGTCCAACGGCTCAGCCACACCCTCCCGGAGGGCAGGGCCGGATCCCAGCTCGAGGAGGACGCCGCGCGGGCGATCGCCCTCGCCGCCGTCCGCGCCGAGCACGGCCTCGAGGCCGAGGCCCTCGATGAGGTGTCGGCCGACCCCTCGCAGCTGCCGGCCCGCCGCGACTGGAGCTTCGTCTTCCGGGACCGCGCGGGCTATCCGCTCGCGAGCGGCGAGGCCCGGATCCACGTCCGGGTCGCCGGCGACGAGGTCGTCGAGCGCGGGCGCTTCGTGCACGTGCCCGAGGACTGGGAACGCGAGCAGCGTCGGCGCCAGGGCGTCACCGGGGTCGTGCAGATCGCCTGCACGGTGACCCTCGTGCTGTTGTTCGCCGCCGGTGCGGTGCTCGCGGTGGTGCGCTGGAGCCGCGGAGGCTTCGCTGCCGCCACCTTCGGGATCTTCTTCGCCCTCATGGCGGTGCTCGGCGCCGTTCAGCTCGGCAACGGCTTCCGCCCCCTCAGCTCCCAGTTCGACACCGCCCAACCGTGGACGTTGCAGGTGGCGATCGTTGTCATCGGCGGCCTGGTCGCCGTCGCCGCCGTGGCCGCCGCGTCGGCGCTGCTGGTCGGCCTCGCGCACCGCTGGCTGCCGCCGCAGCCCACGGCCGATCGGAGGTCGAGCGTCGCCGCCGGCCTCGGTCTCGGCGCGGTGGTCGCCGGGCTCGGCGCGGCCTCCGCCGCGCTCGCGCCGTCGCCGATGCCCGACTGGCCGAGCGTGGCCGGTGCCGCGGACTCGTTCCCTGCTCTCGCCGCCGCACTCGGGCCGCTGGAGTCGTGGCTCATGGGGACCGCCCTGTTGCTCGTGGTCGTCGCGGCCGTCAACGCCGTCACCGAGGGCTGGCGCCGGCGGCGCGGCGCGGCGGCGGCGCTGCTGCTGGCGCTCGGTCCGGTCGTCGCCGGCTCCGAAGGCGTCGAGAGCCTGCCGCGGTGGCTGGCCGAGGGCCTGCTCATCGGGCTCCTGCTTCTTGCGGTGTGGGTGCTTGTCCTGCGCCACCGACCGGCGCTGGTGCCCCTCGCGACCGCCGCCGGCGCCATTCTCGGCGCCCTGCGCCAGGCTGTGGTGGCGCCCTTCCCGGGCGCGGCCGGCGGCGCTTTCGCCGGCGCCGTCCTGGTGCTGGCGGCTTCGATCTGGTGGATGGCGAGAATCGGTTCCGA
>JALOKS010000304.1 GCA_025456385.1 Thermoanaerobaculales bacterium
CTCGCGGCCGACCCGCGGCCGCTGCCCGACCCGGCGGTGATCTGGCTGCGGGCCGCGATCGCGGCCCGCGAAGCCACGCTCGCGCGCGCCACGCGCGCCGTCTCCTGGGTGCAGCGGGCCGCCTTCGCCGCGGCCGCGGCGATCGGCCTGTTCGCGGCGCCGAAGCTGTGGATATTCTTCAAGCCGGCTCTCGGCGCGCTCGACCTCGCGAGCCCCTTCACCGGGCTGCCACGCGCGGCCGGCTCACCGGTGCTCGCGCTGGGCGTGAGCCTCGCCGTCCTCGGCGCGCTCGCCCTCTACGAGCTGACCGCGGTGCGCGAGGGTTGACTCAGCTGAAGAGCAGCAGGCCCAGACCACGCCGCCGGCGAAGACCCCGGCTGACGCCAGCAGCGTGAGCCCGGGTGTGAGGTAGCGGCTGAGGGCCAGCACGTGGTGCGCGGTGAAGAAGGCCGACGAGAGGACCACGGCGGCCGTGGCGCCGGCGAGGCGCTCGCACTGCGTGAGCACGAACCAGCGCCAGACGTACTCCTCGACCAGGGAGTTGGCGAGGGTCCACGCCGCGGCGCCGGCGAGGTAGGCGGCGGGGGTGCCGAGCCCCATCGCCGCGGCCGCCGCGCGCAGGGCCGTGGCGTCGAGCGTGCGGACGCCGGCCGCCAGGGCCGCGGCGGCGATCACCGCCGCCATTGCGATCCCGCTGAGCAGGCCCGCCGCCAGCCCGCCCCGCCGCGGCGGCGACCAGCTCGGCCGGCCCCTCTCCACCAGGACGTACCAGGCCGCCGGAAAGGCCAGCAGCCAGAGCTTGGCCGCCAGGAAGAGGCCGTGCCCGAGAGGGCCGGGCGCCACCACCATCGCCGCAACGACACCGAGGCTGGGGACGGGAGCAAGCACCAGGAGGGCGACGAGCGCACGACGACGGGTGCTTCGCTCGGCAGTCATCGGCATGCCGACGAGCCCCGACCTTCGAACCCGCGGCGGCCGATCATCGGTCTCCCTACAGGCCCGGAATGCCGATGAGGAGATTCGGGTCGGGGCAGAGCTCGAGGAAGCGGGCGCGCTCGGAGGGCGCCGCGACACCGGGAAAGTCGCCGCGGCGATCCCCGAGGTCGGCGATGACCTGAAAGTGGAGGTGCGGCGGCCAGCCGCCGTTCTCGTGGAGGTCGCCGACCCGGGCGAAGGGCGCGCCGGCAGCCAGCGTCCGCCCGACCTCGAGCCGCGCGAGGGTGCCGCGGCTGAGGTGTCCGTAGAGGCTGAAGAAGCGGAGGCCCTCGAGCTCGTGCTCCAGAATCACCGTCGGCCCGTAATCGCCGAGCTGCGCGTTGTCGGCCAGCGAGTGCACGGCCGCGGGCAGCGGCGCCGAGACCTCGGTGCCGTCGACGACGAAGAGGTCGATGCCGAGGTGGACGCTCCGCCGCTCCCTGTCGCCGTCGAAAAGCGGGGAGTGGCGGTAGAGGACGCGGTCCTCGTCATAGCGGCCGATGCCCACCGGGAGCTCGGCGGCGGCGATCCGCTCGAAGAGGTACTCGGTGAAGCCGGCGACGTCGTTGATGCCGAGCTGTCGCAGCGCAGGGTTGGCAGCGGTGAAGTCGAAGACGCACACGCCGCCCGACCTGAGGTCGAAGGGCAGGACCGGCGCAACCGCGGGTCGCAGGCCGGCGAGCGTCGCTGCGAGGGGGCTGTGGTGCATCGCGTGATTGTAGCCGAGATCCGGCTCCGATCGGCGCCGCCCGGCCGGAGGACCCCAGACGATCGGCGTAGGTCGCGCGGCCACCTCGCAGGACGAGGGTCGGCGAAGCCGAGCTCGGCGCGAGGCCCGGCTCATCCGCGAAGACCACGGTCACCGACCGGAAGCGGTCCTTGACCGGAGGCCGGGTGCGGCTACAATCGGCTGCCATGAACGAGGTCAAGGCAACGCAGACCCTGCGGCGGGCGCGCTCGGCGTCGCCCTACGAAGGCCTGTTCGGCTTTTCGCGAGCCGTTCGCCGCGGCTCGCGGATCGTGGTCTCGGGCACCGCGCCCCTCGATCACAACGGTGAGACGATCGAGGGCGACAGCTACGAGCAGGCGAAACGTTGTCTGGAGATCATTCTCGAGGCGGTGCGGGAGCTCGGTGGTGATCTGGACGACATCGTGCGCGTGCGGGTCTTCCTCGTCGACCACGCGGACTGGGAGGCCGTGGGCCGGGCGGGCGGCGAGACCTTCGGCGAGGCGTTTCCGGCAGCGACCCTTGTGGTCGTGAAGGGTCTGCTCGATCCGCGCTGGAAGGTCACGATCGAGGCCGACGCCGAGCTCGCGGGCTGACCGTCAGGCGGCGCCGACCGGCCGGTTGCGGGACCGGCGCCGCCCTTGCGCACGGCTCGTCCCGGCCTGTGTGCAGGCTGAGAACAGTCCGTCCCGCGTGCTATACTCCTGGCATCACGGTGGTGGACGCCCTCCTCACGAACAGCCACTCCGGGTCGTGCTCAGCGGCGACTTCTGTGGGTGTCGGCGGCGGGGTGGCCCCCGGAGCCGGCCGCGCCGCGGGGGCCGGCGCGTGAACAATCTGCCGCCGATCCTCCTCGTCGACGAGAACCCGGGTGACCGCAGGCTGGCGGCGCTCGTGCTGGCTGCGGAGTTCGGCGGCCTCGAGCTCGAGACGGCGGGCACCGCCGCCGAGTTCTCCGGCGCGCTGGCTGCCGCCCGCTTCGGCCTGGTCATCACCGAGGCGGCCTTCTCCTGGGGGTGCGGCCGGACTGCCCCGTGATCCTCTTCACGACCGCGGTTGACGAGGACCTGTGGAGCGAGAGCCTGCGGCTCGGCGTGGACGGCTACGTCAACAAGAGCTCCGAGGGCTTCGTCCGCCTGCCGTCGGCGGTGCGCTCGGCCTTCTTCAGGACACGGCGGCGGGCCGCGGCGAGCCAGCGCGACGCGCCCTACCGTCGGCTGGTCGACGCGCTGCCGGTCGGCGTCTTCTCGGCGACGATGAGCGGCGAGATCCTCGAGGCCAACCCCGCCTTCGCCTCCCTCGTCGGCCTCTTCGACCCCGAGGAGGTCGCGTGGTCGAGCTTTCCGAGCCTCTTCGCCGAACCCGAGGCGGCCGCGCGCTGGCGGGCTCAGCTCGAGACGGCGCGCTTCGTCGGCAGCCTCGACTGCCGCTTGAAGCGTTCCGACGGTGGCCAGTTCTGGGCACGGGTCTCGTCCTGGGTGGTGGAGGACGCCCCCTCCGGCGTGCGTCACATCCAGGGCCTGGTCGAGGGAACGGAGGCCTTCCACGCCGCCCGGGAGCAGCTGGCGGAGCGCGTGGCGGCTCTCGAGCGCTCGAACGCCGAGCTCGAGCAGTTCGCCTCGGTGGTTTCGCACGACCTCCAGCAGCCCCTGAGCGTGGTTTCGAGCTACCTCGAAATGCTGGGCGACAGCTCCCGCGGCAAGCTCTCGGCCGAGGAGGAGTCCTACCTCGACCGCGCCGCGGCCGGTGCGGTCAAGGTGCAGGACATGGTTGACGCGGTGCTCAGCTACGCGCGCGTCGACTCGCGCGGCGGCGAGTTCACCTCGGTCGACCTCGCGGTCGTGCTCGAGGAGGTCAAGGCCAGCCTGTGGAAGGAGATCACCTGCGCTCGCGCGGAGATCACGAGCGATCCGCTGCCGGCGGTCGAGGCCGACGAGTCGCAGATGAAGCAGCTGCTGGCGAACCTGCTGTCGAACGCGCTCAAGTTCGCCGGCGGTGCGCCGGCGCGGGTGCAGCTGGCGGCGCTCGAGACCGATGGGGAGTGGCGGATCTCGGTGCGCGACGAAGGCATCGGCCTCGACCCCGAGGCGGCCGAGCGGGTCTTCGTCATGTTCCAGCGCCTGCACACCGAAAAGGAGTACCCCGGCACCGGCATCGGCCTCGCGATCTGCAAGCGCATCGTCGAGCGGCACGGCGGGCGCATCTGGGTCGAGTCGCAACCGCGGCGGGGAGCGACCTTTTTCTTCACGCTGCCGAAGCGTGGCCAGGGAGCGGGGATGTGAACCCGGCGGAGACCGGCTATCATCCCGGGAACGCGGGAGAGCTGGGGGGCCGAGCATGAGCGACACGGGCCGATGCGACATCGTCCGGGTGCTCCTGGTGGAGGACAGCCCGGACCATGCCGATCTGATCCGCGCCAAGCTGCAGCGGTCGCGGAGGCTGTCCGCCGCGATCACCCACGCCGAGCGCCTCGACGCTGCCCTCGTCCTCCTCCAGGACGGCGGCTTCGATGTCGTCCTGCTCGACTTCTCGCTGCCGGACAGCTACGGCCTCGAGACCTTCCGCCGCGCCCAGGCCGTGGCGCAGCGCACGCCGATCATCGTCCTCACCAGCCTCGACGACAACGAGCTCGCGGTGCAGGCGGTGCGCGAGGGCGCCCAGGACTACCTCATCAAGCGCGAGGCCGACACCCGGCTGCTGGTGCGCTCGATCCTGTATGCGATCGAGCGCAAGGCGGCGGCCGATGCGCTGCGCGACTCCGAGGAGCGCTACGCGCTCGCCGTGCGCGGCGCCAACGACGGCCTCTGGGACTGGGACCTCAAAGCGGACCGCGTCTTCTTCTCGCCGCGCTGGAAGGCGATGCTGGGCTTCGGCGACGCCGACGTCGGCGACAGCCCGCGCGAGTGGCTGGACCGCATCCACCCCGACGACCGCCCGCCGTTCCGCCGCCACCTCGACACCCACCTCGGCGGCGGCTCCGACCACTTCGAGTTCGAGCACCGCATGCGCAACGCCGCCGGCGAGTACCTGTGGGTGCTGGCCCGCGGCGTGGCGGAGCGCGACGAGCGCGGCACCCCCTACCGCATGGCGGGCTCGCAGACCGACATCACCGCGCGCAAGCGGGCGGAGCACCAGCTCCAGCACGATGCCCTGCACGACGGTCTGACCGGGCTCGCGAACCGGGTCCTCTTCATGGATCGGCTGGCCTGCGCGCTGGCCGACCTGCAGCGGCGGGCCGCCCCCCACTTCGCGGTGCTGTTCTTCGACCTCGACCGCTTCAAGAACATCAACGACAGCCTCGGCCACACCCTCGGCGACAAGCTCCTGGTGGGCATCGCGCGCCGGCTGGAGCACTTCCTGCGGCCGGGCGACACCGTCGCCCGTCTGGGCGGCGACGAGTTCGCGATCCTGATCCACCGCGTCGACGACGCGAGCGGCGCCATCCACGTCGCCGACCGGATCCAGGAGATCCTGAGCATGACCTTCTCGATCGACGGCCACGACGTCATGGTGACGGCCTCGATCGGGATCGCCCACAGCTCGACCGGCTACACCAACCCCGAGGAGATCCTGCGCGACGCCGACATCGCGATGTACCGGGCCAAGGCGGGCGGCAAGGCGCGCTACGAGGTCTTCGACCGCGACATGCACCAGAGCGCCGTCACCCTGCTGCGGCTCGAGACCGAGCTGCGCCACAGCGTGCACCGCGGCGAGTTCGAGATGCACTACCAGCCGATCGTGTCGCTCACCCAGGGGCGCATCGTCGGCTTCGAAGGCCTCGTGCGCTGGCGCCACCCCAAACGCGGGCTGGTGACCCCGGACCAGTTCATCGCCATCGCCGAGGAGACCGGGCTGATCGTGCCCCTCGGCTGGTGGGTGCTGCGCGAGTCCTGCCGTCAGACCCGGCGCTGGCAGCGCCAGTTCCCCGCCGACCCGTCGCTGTGGGTCAGCGTCAACATGTCCGGCAAGCTGTTCATGAAGACCGACATGGTGGACGAGATGCTGGGCATCCTCGAGGAGACCGGCCTCGAGCCGCGGAGCCTCCGGCTCGAGGTGACCGAGAACGTGGTCATGGACCACGCCGACCTCGCGATCCGCAACCTCATGGAGCTGCGCGGCCTCGGCGTCCAGCTCTCGATCGACGATTTCGGCACCGGCTACTCCTCGCTGAGCTACCTGCAGCGCTTCCACTATGACTCGTTGAAGATCGACCGCTCCTTCGTGTCGAAGCTGGGCACGGCCGGCGACTCGCGGGCGATCGTCGAGACCATCCTCAACCTCGCCAACAGCCTCGGCATCGGCGTCGTCGCCGAAGGCATCGAGACCGCCGAGCAGGTCGAGCGCCTGCGCCGCATGCAGTGCCCGCACGGGCAGGGCTACTGGTTCTCGCGGCCGCTCACCGTGCCCGCCGCCGAGGAGCTGATGGCCTCGGCGCCGAGCTGGTAGACCGCGCAAAATAATTCTCAATTTTTAATTCTAAATTTTGAATTCCCACCCGCACCCCCGTGAGACGGGAGGGTGGCAGGGAATTCA